>NZ_JAIUMX010000126.1:0-9785 GCF_022565315.1 Cyclonatronum sp.
ATCTGGTTTTTCATCTTCTGCATCCTTCTGGGCCTCATTACGATCGGAATCCTGCACCGCTCCCGCACTAAAACACTGCGCCTCAGGGAAATGCGCACCCGAAGCCTGCTCGAGCTGCAAACCTGCTATGTAATCAGAACTGACCTTGCGGGCAATTATACCTATGCCAATCCCAAATTCATCGAAGTTTTTGGTTTCCTGTACAAAAACAATGAATCCAGAACCATTGATTATCTGGGAAGGAACTGCATGAGTTCAACCGCACCTGAAGACCAGCAAAAAGTAAGAGATACGATCACCGATTTACTGGCGAATCCATACAAGGTCATACAGGTTGATATGCGCAAGCCGCTCAAAGACGGCACCAAAGCCTTCACCTTGTGGGATTTTTCCGTGGTTTTCGGATTAAATAACAAGCCGGCTGAAATTCAGTGTGTAGGGATTGACTATACAGAGCGTAAAAAACAGGAAAAGCAGCTGAAGGAAAGTGAGCACAAACTTCAGCGCACCATCGAGTCTGTACCACACCCCATGCTTATTGTTGATGAAAACCTAAACATACAGTTTGTGAATGAAGAATTTCAGCGGGTGTTTGGCTATGAAGAGCCGGAAATTTTGGGGGAATCAGCAGTAAAACTCCTTCCGGGCAGCAGCAATTCAGACCATATCAAAAGACTGTGGAACAGAATCCGCTCGCAAGAAAATGTAAAAAGAATTGGTGGTTTTCAGGCCGTCTTATCCAAAAACGGCAATGAGATTGCTGTTTTCATGAGCCTGAACCATTTCAGCAGCGGCGGCAGGAAATCGACCATTATTATCTTGCAGGATGTTACCGAGCTGAAGATACAGCAGGATGTTATCCTCAAACAGAACAAAACCCTGCGGGATATCGCCTGGCATCAGTCGCACGTAGTGCGCCGGCCGGTCGCTAATATTTTGGGATTGATAGATTTCATCACCAGCTACCCCGAAGAAACCCTGCATCAGCAGAAAGAGCTGCTCGAAATGCTTAGAACGAGTGCCCTCGAGCTTGATGAAATTGTAAAAGACATGGTGCGCATGTCTAACGACAGCGAGTTTGAGCGGTAAATTATTGCGAACCATTTCTTTAACTTTAAGAAAGATCAGCCCCTGCAGTTAATATCGTTTTTTTTTGATTTAACGGGTCTGCCTGCGCTTCATTAATATTGAACAGGCCTTTTTTTAAACTTATTTTAATAAAACTTCAAACAGCAACAGCAACCGGTATTTTAAAAGGGTTGGGCATTAATAAACTGCACCTTAAGCTGTTTGCTTCAACGGAAACTATTGTATGATTTCATGGAAGACGTCCTAAACCAAAGTATCAGCAATCTCGCTGGATTAGCTGCTGATATTTGCGGGATAGCCTTTGCTGCCATTTCAGTTCTGAATAAGGATCGGCTTGAACTGCTTTCGGGCTGTGAAACAACTGATTTGAATCTGCAGACAGACAGGCTGCTTAACATCATTAACGGGGAAATTAACCTTATTAAATCAGCCCCCTTTGCAGACAAGGTTAAGTTCAGAAAAACCGGTACCGAAGGCTTTTTTCTTGCCACAGTCTGTATCACAAAAGCTGATGAGGAAACTGTTCACGGAGCCATGCATCTGCTGCATACAGAAGAAAAAGCCCTTACCGAACCCCAAACCCGGCAATTGCAAAAGCTTTGCGGGCAGGCGTCAAACCTCATAAAAGCCAGAAACAGCAATACAGCGCTGGTTGATAAAGTGGAACATCTTCTGAAAATTGAGGAGATTTTCAACCTCAGCCAAAAAGCAAACAAAATCGGAGCATGGGAGCTTGACGTTGATTACGGCAGGATGATCTGGACCTCCGAGGTTTATGCCATTCACGACCTGCCCGAATCGCACCAAAATACGCTTCAGGAGGGCATTAATTTTTTTCACCCTGCTGACCGACCTAAAATTACACAAGCTATTCAGCGAACCATTGCTGACGGAACACCCCACGAACTGGATTGCCGGCTTATTTCTGCCAAAGGCAGGCTGAAATGGGTGAGAATTACGGGCCGGCCTTTCGAAAACAAACGGAATCGCAAGGTCATTATCGGGTCTATTCAGGATATCAGCGAAAAAAAGAAAGCAGAACTCATTCGCAGGCAGGAGTACGGTTTCTTCGATTCCGGGCCGGTTTCTATTCTCATGTTCGGCATAGCCGAAAACTGGCCGATAACCTATGCTACTGAAAATGTTTATAGCCTTCTTGGTTACAGGCCTGAAGAGCTTAAGGACGGCCGGTTCCGCTATTTAGAGCTTATACACCCCGATGACGCCCTTGTTTTTGAAAACTTTGCGTATGAATTGCTTGAAAACCACGATACCGAACCCGACATCACTTACCGGTTCAAGACAGCCACAGGCGGGTATAAATGGATTCGGGGCATAAGCAGGCTCATACAAGATTCAGACGGTGTACCGGTCGCAATAAGAGCTTACATCAGCGATAACACCATCCAAAAAGAAAGCGAACTCAGGCTTGAGGAAAACGAAAAACTGCTCAACAGCTTTTTTAATCAGTCGTTTACCGGCTTTTTCTTTGCCATGCTCGACGAACCTGTAAAATGGGATGACGAAGCCGACAAAGAAGCCCTGCTTGATTACGTGATGACGCATCAGCGCATTACAAAAGTGAATCAGGCTATGCTTGATCAGTATGGGGCAACGGAAGAGCAGTTCCTGGGGCTTACGCCCTCTGATCTTTTCGCACACGATATAAAACACGGCCGGTATATCTGGCGCGGCTTGTTCGACAAAGGAAAATGGCATGTTGAAACCCGCGAATAAAAACTGGACGGCACCCCCATCATCATAGATGGTGATTATATCTGCCTGTACGACAGTGAGGGGCGCATTACCGGGCATTTTGGTGTGCAGGCAGATGTTACTGCGCAAAAAGAGGCCGCCGGCAAACTGGAAGCACAGCGCTGGCTTTATGAGCAGATTCTGGAACAAACCATGGCAGGCTATTGGGACTGGTACGTAAAAGATAACACCGAATACCTGAGCCCCGGCTTCAAAAAGATGTTTGGCTACAAAGATTACGAGATGGAAAATACGCCCGAAGCATGGCAGGAGATCATCTTTGAGGAGGATCTCGAAAAGGTTTTCCGCGTGTATGAAGATCACATATCAAGCCGCGGCAAATCGCCCTACTATGCAGAGGTTCGCTACCACCATAAAGACGGCTCAACGGTTTGGGTAATCTGTACCGGAAAAGTTATCGAGTGGGATGAAGACTGGCAGCCTGTAAGAATTGTGGGCGCACACGTCAACATCACAAAACTAAAAGAACAGCAGCAAAAGCTGACCTATCAGCAGAATCTGCTTGGTGCACTTTTTAAACTTTCCCCTATTGGTATTGCCTTAACTGACTTTGAAACAGGCTCTTTTATTGATGCAAACGAAAAGCTGATTGAGTACTCTGGTTTTTCAAAAGATGAGCTCCTCGGCCTCACCAATCAGGACCTCACCCCGCCGGAATACACCGGCAACGAGTCCCGGATCAACAAGGTAATGAAAGCAAGGGGCGCATTCGCGCCTTATGAAAAGGAGTACATCAGGAAAGACGGCAGCCGGTACCCCGTGCAGATGCGCGGCAAACTCATCGAAGATCTTAACGGAAGGTCGCTTGTATGGTCGTTTATTGAGGATATTTCGGAACGCAAAGCGCAGCGGCTTAAGCTCGAAGAAGCCCTTGCCAATCTTCAGGCAACCCTGGATGCAAGCACACAGGTTGGAACCGTTGCTACGAACAACAGCGGAACCATCACATGGGTTAACAGCGGTGCTGAACGTATGCTGGGCTATACTGAAACAGAACTGGTGAATCATGCAAGCCCGGCACTTTTCCATTTACAGGAAGAAATAGAAGCAAGGGCGCTTGCGCTGAGCGAACAATACGGGGAAACGGTTGAAGGTTTTGAGACCTTCGTTTTTAAAGCCCGAAAGGGTATGGCTGAAAGCATTCAGTGGACGATAAAAAGGAAAGACGGCAGCATTTTCCCGAGTATAGTTTCAGTTACAGCTATACACCGGCAGGATGAAATCATCGGTTTTCTGGGCGTCCTTACTGATATCAGCGAGCAAAAGAAGACCGAGTCAGAAATGCGCAGCCTGCTGCAGATTACAGAATCGCAGAATGAACGCCTCAAAAACTTTGCCCATATTGCCTCGCACAACCTGAGATCACACGCGGTTGGCATTTCCGGCCTTTTGGAGCTTTGGCAGGAAAAAGAGCCCGGCATCTTTGATGAAGAGATACCGCAAATGCTGCTGAAAGCAGCCGAAAACCTGGATGATACCATCGAAGATCTTACCGAGGTGGTTAAAATAAACCTCTCAGACTCTTTTTTTGAAATACTCCCGCTCAAAAAACTGCTCAAAAAAAACATTGACAGTGTAAGCGTGCAAACCCGCAGAAGCGGACTCACCATTAACACCGATGTACCCGACGACCTTATGGTTCAGGGCAACCCGGCCTACCTGAACAGCGTTTTGCTTAACCTGATCACCAATGCGGCCAAGTACAGCTCACCCGAACGCGACAGCTACCTCACCATTAAAGCCTCTGCAAAAAACGGCTACGCCTGCATCACTTTTGAAGACAACGGCCTCGGCATTGATCTTAAGCGGCACGGTCACAAAATTTTTGGCATGTATAAAACCTTCCACAAACATCCCGATTCCAGGGGTGTGGGTCTGTTTCTTGCAAAAAGTCAGCTGGAAAATATGGGCGGAACCATCCGTGTAGAAAGCGAAGCAGGCAAAGGCACAACCTTCACCATTAACCTGCCGCTTGCGGAGTGAACGGCTTTTCTGCCATTGCTGCCATACCCGTCTGATTCGCGGTCTCCGCATTTAACCTGCACACCTTAACCCAAGCTGTGGCGACCATGATTGTTTACAAACGCATCATCCTCATAGTTCTGTTTGTGCTGCTTAACCTGCACGGGTACCGGCTCATGGAATTCGACAAAACGCAGGCCGTAAAACAGGAATGGCGGATTGCCGAAACACAGCTGATGCTGATCGCAGCAGCCGGCGGCAGTGCAGGCATTGGCACAGGCATGCTGCTGCAGCGCCACAAAATCCGCAAGCCCAAATTTTTTATCGGGGTACCGCTGCTGCTGCTGCTCAACCTGGCAACACTTCGTTTTTTGATGAAGGATGAAAGCTCCGGCCCCTATCTGCGGGTGTGAGTGATTCAGGGAACTCCCGGGGATTGAACAAACAGCCGGCCGCTAATCAAACGATTATCCGGGGGTGGCTGTTTATCTGCCCGTTCCCACCCTAATTCATTTTAGCCCAATTACATGAGCAAGCAGAAAAAGCGTCAGCGTTTGGCCGCCTACGGCACGGCCGCCGGAATCCTTATCATCACCTTCATATTGCTGGCCCTGCTGCCCGACCGGCCTGAGGCAGGCGACCTCCCCCCTCAGGACACCGTTCATGAGGTTCCGGTACTACGTTTCACGCCCGGCGACTTCACCACCGAAATCCGCATTACAGGCCGGGTTCGCTCTGTGCAGCGCATCGAGCTCTTCAGCGAAGTGCAGGGCGTACTGCAAAGCGGTGCCCGCCCCTTCCGCACCGGTAACCGGTTCAGGGCAGGCGAAGTGCTGATGCGCCTCGACGACACCGAAGCCCGCATGAACCTCGCGGCACAGCAAAGCCGGTTTCAGTCGGCCCTTTCGGCCCTTCTGCCCGCCATCCGGCTCGATTTTCCCGACCGCTTCGAAACCTGGGCGGCCTACACCGAAGCCATCACTCCGGGCCAAACCCTGCCTGAACTTCCCGAAATTACCGGCCGCACCGAGCGCTTCTTCTTTTCCGGCAACGACATCTTCGGTCAGTTTTTCGCCATCCGTGCAGCTGAAGAACGCCTGAGCAAGTTCACGGTCCGTGCCCCCTTCAGCGGCGAGCTGCGCATGGCCGACGCCTTCCCCGGCACGCTCATTTCACCGGGCGCCAAGCTCGGCGAATTCTTCGGCGACACCTACGAGCTGGAAACCTTCATCAGCCTCAGCGAGCTCGATTTTGTACAGACCGGCAGCACGGTGAGCCTCCGCTCCCAAGCCCTTTCGGAGCCCCTCAGCGGGCGCATTACCCGCATCGGCCGCTCGGTTGACCCCGCAACGCAGGCGTTTCCCGTTTTTGTGGAAGTGCAGTCGCCCGCCCTGCGCGAGGGCCTCTACCTTGAAGGCCGCATCGAAGGCCGCACCCTGCCCGATGTTACCCAAATCCCCCGGCACCTGCTCACCCGCGACAACACCGTAATGGTAATCGAAGACGGCCTTGCCACGCACCGCCGGGTTGAGCCCGTTTTCTTCAATACCGACACCGTGCTCATCCGCGGTCTGTCCTCCGCCGATCAGGTCATTGAGCTCCGCGCCGGAACCACACGGCTTGCAGGTACACGTGTTCGGGCCGCCGAATAGGCCCGCATCACCCATCACCCTATCACATAAAATCCTGCACCCGTACCGGTCTTCATGAAACAACTCATTGCCTACTTCATCAGCTACAAATCGGTCGTCAATTTCACCCTTGTCCTTATTGTGATTTTGGGCGCGCTGTTTTTCTCCAACATGCGCTACTCCTTCTTCCCGGCCGAATCCGTCAGTTTTATAAACATCGACATCACCTGGGTCGGGGCTTCCCCTTCTGAAATCGAGGAAGCCGCCGTCGCCAAAATTGAGGACAACCTCCGGGGCGTGAGCGGTATCGACCGCTTCACCTCCGTTTCGCAGAACAACTTCGCCAGCATTTCGGTGGAGCTGCGCGAGCGGATTAACCCGGATGATGTGCTCCTCGACATCCAAAACGCCGTCGATCAGATCACGACCTTCCCCTCCACCATGGAAGACCCCGTGGTGTACAAGGTGGAAGTGCTCACCGATGCCATGACCATCGCCCTCAGCGGAAATCAGCCGCTCACCGTAATCAAAGACATCGCGCGGGAAATCGAAAGCGACCTGCTCAATCAGCCGGGCATCTCAAAAGTGACGCTCGAAGGATACCCCGACGAGGAAATCGAGATCACCATCCGCGAAGAAACCCTGCGGGCTTTCGGGCTCACCCTGCCCGACGTGAGCCGGGCCGTTGCCGCAGCCAACATCGAGCTTTTCGGCGGCACCATCCGCACCGGCCGCGAGGAAATTCAGCTCAAAGCCGACGCCCGCGTGTTCTACGCACAGGACATGGAAAACAT
Organism: Cyclonatronum sp.; assembly: GCF_022565315.1. NCBI lineage: Bacteria > Pseudomonadati > Balneolota > Balneolia > Balneolales > Cyclonatronaceae > Cyclonatronum > Cyclonatronum sp. The sequence goes on from NZ_JAIUMX010000126.1 coordinate 7,253, forward strand.
CCTCATCCGCGCAACGCCCGATGGCGCACAGGTGAGGCTTGGCGACATCGCACGGGTGCAGAACCGCTTCGCCGAATCGCCCAACCGCCGCTTCCTCAACGGCGAGCCTGCCGTAAGCATCCGCGTGGATAACACCGCTGATGAAGACATCCTCGATACCGTAAACTTCCTGCGCGGCTACCTCGCAGCCTTCAACGAAGGCCGCGACGATGTGCGGGCCATCATCATCAACGACCGGGCCGACGCCCTCGAAGAGCGGATTCAGATCCTGGCCGACAACGCCTGGCAGGGTGCGCTGCTCGTTGTAATTGTGCTCGGCATCTTCCTGAACTTCCGGCTTGCGCTCTGGGTATCGCTGCAAATCCCGGTTGCCCTGCTCGGCATGCTCATCTTTGCCGGCCTTTGGGGCATCACCATTAATCAGCTCTCCATGTTCGGGGTCATTCTCGTACTCGGAATTCTGGTGGACTACGGTGTCGTGGTTTCGGAAAACATCTATCAGCAGTTCGAGCGCGGCAAGGATGCCATCAACGCCGCTATCGACGGCACCATGGAGCTGGTGGCCCCGCTCATGCTCTCCTTCACCACAACTGTGGCGGCCTTCTCTCTGTTCTTCTTCATCGACGGACGCTTGGGCGAGTTCTTCTCTGACATCTCCTTCGTGGTGATTGCCTCCAACATCGTGGCGCTCGTGGTCGGCTTCTTCCTGCTTCCCGCCCTTATCGCCAACTCTAAATCCCTGCGCAAAGCCAACAAGCCCAACCGCTTCGAAAAAGGCTTTGACCGCATGTTTAAGGCCATCCTCAATAAATTTTACGCGCCCTCCCTCCGCTTCGGGCTGCGCTTTCCGTTTGTGGTGATCCTCACCGTGGTCGGGCTCTTCATCGTAACCATCGGCGGCTTCCGCAGCGGAACCATCACCGGCACCTTCTTCCCTAACATCGAGTTCGATGAGCTTTCCGTAAGCCTCCGCCTGCCCGCCGGCACGGCTGATGCCGTAACCGAAGACATCCTCATGGAAATCGAAGAGGCCGTAGCCCGTGTTGATGCCCGCCTCACCGAACAGGCCGGCGGCAACTCCCCCATCCGCTACGTACAGCGCATTATTGGTCCGCAGACCAACACCGGGCGCCTGCAGGTAACGCTCACTAAGCCCGAAGACCGCGACTTCCTCGCCTTCTTCATCGCCGGGCAGATCCGGGAAGAGGTGGGAGACGTACCCGAAGCCGAGAACATCTCCTTCGGCACCGGCAACGCTTTCGGCAAGCCGATTTCCATCTCCATGATTCACCGCTACGACGACCTCGACGAACTGCGGGAGGTGAAGGCCATGCTCGTGAGCAGGCTTTCCGCCGAGGACACCATCATCGACGTAATCGACAACGATCAGATCGGTCAGCGGGAGTTCAACCTCCGCCTCAGGCCGCAGGCAGAGCTGCTGGGCTTCACCCTGCAGGACATCACCAATCAGGTGCGGCAGGCCTTTTTCGGCATTGAAGCCCAAAGCCTGCAGCGCGGCGATGAGGAAGTAAAGGTTTGGGTGCGCTACGACGAAGAAACGCGCTCTACCCCCGCAAGCCTCGAATCCATGCGCATACTTGGCCCCAACGGCGGCACCTTCTTCCTGCGCGACCTCGCCGAAATCGAAGAGCGCGATACCGTTGTGCTCATCAACCGGCGCGATGCCCGGCGCGAAATCAGCGTGGAAGCCGATGTGGCCTCCCTCGATATTCCGGTGCCGGCCGTGCTCGGCATGATTCAGGGCCGCATCCTGCCCGAAATTCAGGAACAGTACCCCTTCGTTGAGTTCACCTTCGAAGGGCAGGCGCGCCAATCGGCCGACACCACCGATTCAGCCGCCAAAGCCGGTCCCGTAATTCTGCTCATCATGCTGTTCATGATTCTGCTCAACGGCCGCTCCATCACGCAAACGCTGGTCACCATCGCCATTCTGCCCTTCGTGATTGTGGGCGTAGCCTGGGGGCACGTGATTTCCGGCATCCCGCTGAGCATTTTTTCCTTTTTGGGGATGATCGCCCTCATCGGGATTCTGCTCAACAACATGTTCGTGCTGCTCTCAAGCTTCAACGAAAACCTGAAGCTCGGCCGCGGCTTTGCGGCCTCGCTCTACCGGGCGGCGCTTTCGCGCTTCAAGCCGATCATGCTCACGGCCATCACAACGGCGGCGGGCCTCACGCCGCTGCTGCTCGGCACCTCCATCGGGGCGCAATTCCTCAAGCCAACGGCCGTAACCGTCTTCTACGGGCTACTCTTCGGCACCTTCCTCACCCTCGCCCTCGCGCCCTGCCTCATGGTGCTGGCCAACCACATCAAGCGGGGCGGCACAGCGCTCATCCGCCGGCAATGGCCCACCAAAGAGGAAGTAGAAACCGCGCGCATCGAGCTCAAAAACATTGAAACCCTAAAATCCGAACTCCGATGAACCGCCCCCATTTTCCATCTCAAGCGGGTTCAGGCCTGTTCTTCGCGTTTTTCTGTCTTTTTATCGGGGTGATGGGTCCCTCGCCCGCAC
>NZ_JAIUMX010000127.1:0-9643 GCF_022565315.1 Cyclonatronum sp.
ACTGATGACGTCCTATAACAGCGGCATACCGGCTACAAAAGCGAAATCACCTAATAATAAATACAAACCTCAGGTATCGCACGAATCCACGCGATGATGGCACGCGGATGTTGCTGATTTGGCCGGATTTACGCGGATTTTTGATTCTCACCCGTAGGCTAAGAAAAGCCTCTGAACTCCGAAATGCCCAAAAAACCGGTAAACACACCAACCCGCAGCCAATCCAGCGCTTATGAGCATCGAAATGCCCAAAATGCGGGAGAATCCCCTCTTGAGAGGGGTGCCCCCGGCACAATAGCTGCCGAAGGCGACCAAGCCGTAACACACCAAAACTACCAAAAAGGGAAACCCCCGTCGGGGCGGGGTGTGACCTTCGGAGCCTCGCCCCGGCCCCGATGCAGTAAAATCAACTTCGTGAGCATGGTTACGTGTCAGCCGTGGTGAAAGCCGGCATCGGGGCGTTCACACCCCGCCCGTTCGCTGCGCTCACCCGGGCACCCCTCTCGAGAGGGGAATTGCGCGCATCGGGGCGTGGATGGGTATCGGGGTTTTGGGCCGGCATTTTTGATTGCGGGGCGGGGGGGGTGAATTTTGGGAGTTGCTCCCTCCATTCAAAGCCCCACGGTCTTCGACCCGCGACCAGAAATCAGGGACCAGAGGCCCGCGACCATACACCACAAATAAACAATCACTTAATCAATAAAAACTTCCGTGATACCGATCTGTCGTTGTGGGTGAGGCGGTAGAGGTACACTCCGCTTGCCAGGCCCGAGGCGTTGTAGGGGATGCGGTAGGTGCCCGCCGGTAATACGTCGCTCACCGCAACGGAAACGCGTTGGCCCAGGACGGTGTACACCGATAATTCGGTGAACCCTTCATCCGGTATGGTAAACTCGAAGATGGTGTTATTATTGAACGGATTGGGGTAATTCTGCATGAGCTGTAGCGCGCGGGGTAGCTCTTCGGGGAGGTTCACAAAATCCGATCCGTTCAGCCGGTACTCCAGCGCAAAGTTGTTGAAGGTAACCCGGTTGCCTTCATCCGCCGACATATCGGTGCCACCGAAACGGATTCTGACCCTGAAATCGGGGTTCTGATTGGCTTCCTCAATCAATCTGAAATCAACAGTGTATAAACGGTAGTCCTGCCCCAGAGGCAGGATGTGCTGATTCAGGCCGTCGGTGCGCCACACCGGCTCGCCGTTGGTTACCGAGTAGCTGATTTCCAGATACTCCGCAGCTCCTTCATCCTTCGCGGCAAAACTCAGCAGCAGCGCGCCGGTTTCCGAGGCAGGCAGGTGCAAAATCAGGGCGTTCTCACCTGCATCACCCGTGAAGGGCTGCTTCACCTGAAGGCCGCGCATATTGGCTTCCCCAAACGGGATGTTCGCGTTTCCCCGCTCCCGGTAGTTCAGCTCCGTAGGGCTGTTGCGCCGCTCCATGGAGGCGCGCCGCCAGTCCGGGTGACCCGCGCTGAAAGGGTAGCCGCTCAGGGCCGATTCAAAGGTGATGCGCGCATCCTCCAGCACCGCAAAACGGTTGCCGATTTCCTCCAGCGGGGCGTTGTTAGGAAGCTGATCCCCAAAAAAGAAAAAGTTGCTCAGGCGGGGTTCACGCACTTCATCTGCATCTTCCAGCTGTGCATCCATCCAGTCCAGGCGGGTCATCAGCCAGTTGCGCATCCAGTCGAGCTCCTGCTCCCAGGTATCGGCCACAAAGTAATTGGGCCATACATGCTGCCCGAGAATCTGCCAGCGAATGAAGTTCCGCTGCTGTGCTTCATCCAGCTCCGCCTGCTTGGCATCAATCAGGGCGTTGAGATAATCCTCAGAAAGCACGTTCTGCCGGTGCATCTGCCAGCGCTGCCGCAGCTGTGCCGCAAAAGCCGGATCCTGAAGCATGCGCACGTACCAGTCGCGGATGCCGCAGCCGATAAAGCAGTCGTTGCCGCCCGCCAGCTGCGTGTAGTACCAGCCTTCGGGGTTTTCGCCGCTCAGGTAGTTGGCGTTGCCCAGGCTCAGGTTGAAATCCCACAGCGGACCCATCCGCAGCTTTTCGTGCCGGTTTTTGGTGAGGTAGGTACTCAGCCGGTAGCCGTCAATTTCCTTGAGCAGCTCGGTGATGATGAAGTGATCGATGAAGGTCTCCGTATCGATCCAGGCCCGGTAGCCGGTGGCAGGGTTCGCAAAATCATTGCCGAAAAGCGCGGTCTCAAAATTGTTCAGATAGCCCCGCAGGTAGTTGCGCTGCGCAGCTGTGATATCCGCTTCCTGCGGCCGCACGTAGGCAAACTTGGTGCCGCGGCTCGTCGAAAACCCGCTGTCGCCTTCATTCAGCCGGTCTTTCTTAAAAATGTAGCCGCCGCTGAGGGCACCCATATCGCTCTCATCCCGGCCCGGACGCGGAATCTCGACCCGGCCTTCTCCCCACTTGATGCGCTCAGTTAGCAGATACACCCCGTGGTAATGGCTCTCGTTCAGAGCTGCGCTTCCCGGATTCAGGAACAGCTCGATGAAGCGGGTTCTTGGGGCGTAGCCGTGCAGCGCGGTGCCCAAGTGGTAGGCAATCGCATTGCGCATCAGTGACTTATCGCTGTAAGGGGCATACAAAATCCAGTTGTGATCGGCGGGCATGCCGAAGAGTTCCTCATTCCGGCTCCGGTCAAATTCATCATATAAATGAAACCCGAACATCTTTTTGGGGAACATCTGTGAGCTGTTTCCGCGAATGTTAGCCACCGCCCGGCTCGAAATTGCGGCATTCTCGATGAAGCGCGTGCGACCGTCGGCGCCGGGTTCGAGGAAGAGGTAGCTTACGGGGGTACGCTCACCCGGTGTAACGGTGATATTGTGTTCCTGCATCACCATCACCGGCAGATCCGAGCTGAAATCCTGCACGGAAGGAGTGATGCGGGTGAAAAACGCGCTTACCGGCTCGCTTGGCAGGTAGCCCGGCCACAGCCCGACTGCCCGCACAATTCGGGTTCCGTTGATGGTAATCGGCCCGCCGTACACGGCCGTATCCTCCCCGGAGCCGGGCTGCTCATGGGAAAGGGTGTAAAGGATGAGTCCCGTGGCCTGCGGATCGCCCTCGCCGGCAGGCGGCGCTTCAAGGGTAAGGTTTAGGGAGACGGGGCCCGAAATGAATCCGCCCCCGTGCGAGAACTCCGGCGCCGGAGTGATGCCCGCGTAAGGGGTACTTTCGTTGACCCGACCGGGCGTTGGTGAAGCGAAGAAAGCAAAGCCGCTGCCGTCGGTTTTGCGGCCGTAGGAAATATCCGGATACAGCCGCTGCGCCGGGATGGCATCAGCGGTACTGCCGTTGGGCCGGGTTAGCAGCAAGGGCTCACCTCCGGCCGAAATGCTGAAATTGGTGTGCAGCTCCGAAGCCGGCAGGCGGCGGTCCTTACCCGAAGCCCAAACCAGCAAATATTGCCCGGCCGGCAGGAACACCTCCGGAAACACCCACTTGAACGGACGGTTGGGGTTGTCGCTCAAACCGAAGCCGCTGAGATTAACGGCCGTATCTCCGGCATTATAAAGCTCAATCCAATCCTCAAAATCACCGTCAGCATCCGCCTTGGTGGACTGATTGGAAGACTGAAACTCATTAATCAGCACCACCCCCTGTGCCGAAACCTGAAAACCGGAGGAAAGCTGCGGGGTAAAAGCAGCCGAAAGCAGAAAAACAAGGCCGGCAGTAAAAGACCAAAACACCTTAAAACCGGCCTTTAAAACCGGTGACCAAAAAATTTGCATGAGAGTAGGGTAAAAATCAAAAAAAACAACTTTATCCGGAAAGGGTAACACTTTTCGGGCTAAACGCAAAACAAAACCGGATACGGCCTGATTGATGGCACGCGGATTTTGGGTGGGATCAGGCCGGATGGGGGCGCAAGCTTACAGTATGTCAGTATGTCAAAGGGGGGAGCGCTGTCGGCCCCCGAGAGCGCTCCGGTGGGGTGGGCAAGCTTTGTAGCCCCTGAACCGAGCGGTCTTTCCCCCAAACCCAACTCCAGGTTTTCCCCTTTCCCGGCAGCCAAAACTGTCAATAGCCACCGTATCCCTTACGGGAAAGGAGGGGGGCGGCGGTGGTGGTGAGGCCTGCCCCGAAACCGCGCCGTGAGGGATGATGGAAAAACCCATGTCCCTTCCCAACACTGTACTACCTCCGTACCGCGATTATGCTGCGGGCTGATGCGGCCCGGGTGCTTACCTGTTTTCCCGGACCAAACACGGAGCAAACACAGACCAAACACAGACCAAACACGGAAATGATTTGCAGACACCTGCCGTCTGCCGCCCATCGGGACATATACCGGTTTGCTTTGTTCTGTCCTCAGGTATTACCTGTTAGGGTGATGCCCTTGGAAGCACCGAATAGCCCTTCCATACAAGGGTAACACAGATGGCCCTTAACACTATGGTAACTTGCAGATTAGAATCGGTTCATTTATTTTAAGCGCATATAAAAACCCGATTAAAATGTTACGAATTCGAACGGATTCGGCTAACATTAAGTTAGTGGTTTCGGTTTTTTGGACTACGGAAATTCAAAGTATGGGGGTTAACGATTTCGGGGCACTGATTCCTGCGGGGACAGCTGCGTGAAACCTATCCGGCCCCCTTCTTTCACAGAAAATTCTAAGTTCAGGCCGTGTTCCGCTGAATACCTGTAATGCTTTTGCTCAACCCCTTCTCCACCAAAACCCTAAAGCACTTGACCTGATGATGATGATGATGATATTGTTGTTGTTCAAGAAACTATCGTTAGCGTTACCGCAACGAAATACAGCGTACAGCTCTTCTGAAAAACAGGCACACTCCAAAAGCACCCTCTTTAAACTAAGCCTGCTCCCGCTGCTGCTCTTTGCGCTGCTCACTTTCGCGATGGGGGAGGAGGTGAAGGGGCAGCAAACTTTTTTTGATTTATCAACAGGAAACTACTCGCAAGACTTCAGTGACATTTCCAATTGGACAAATAATTACGCTTCAGGTATAGGTGCTAACAATTGGAGGGTTGCTGCTACTGCCACAAATTCAACGGTTAATAATGCAACTGTATTTGTCAGTGGCACTGCCGGGGGTATTCAGAAAGGATCTGAAAACTTGGTTCTCCTTGCCACAGGGACAAATAGTGCGGCAACTGACTTACTCCTTGACATGACCGGTAGAGTTGCTGGTACAATTTCACTCGATTGGGAGAAAATAGTCAATAGTGCTAATGCATCACCCAGGAGTTCTGATTTGAAAATTCAATACAGTATTGATAACGGAGCTTCATTTACAGATTTAGCAGGATACACAATTCCCAGGGTATTCAATAACGATACTCCTGAATCTGGATCGCTTGCAAGCATTCCGCTCCCTTCAGCAATCAATAACATTCCGCAGGTTGTTATCAGGTTTTATGTTTGGAACAATGGGCAAACAGGTGGTTCCGGAAATAGACCTAAAATTGCTATAGATAACATAAGCATCACTTCTGATCCTGCTACAGTACCACTACTTGCAGCTACACCAACGACAATCACAGGCTTAAGCTATGCTAACGGTCTGGGCCCTTCAGCTTCCCAATCTTTCACCCTTACCGGCTCCAATCTTACACCGGCTGAAGGTACCCTCAGCGTCTCAGTTGATCCCGATTTTGAATTTTCTTTTGATGAAGTATCATGGGTTGGCAATGCGGACTCACCCGAAACATTTTCCTATTCTGGCGGAAGTGCAAGTCGGGAAATATTCGTCAGGCTTGCAGAAGGCTTGACGGAAGGCACCTATACCGGGAATATTACGATTTCAGGGGGTGGGGCTGCCGGTAATGCGGTTGTCAGCCTCAGTGGCTCGGTTTTTCCATCCTTCACCATACCCTATACCAATACATTCAGAACACAGGGAGATGTTGACCTTGCTGTTGCCCAGGGCTTCACCCTCAGTAATGCGGTTTTAAACACGGCTGCAGGTGGCCGCATTGATATATCGGCCAACGGTTTTGTTGAAACACCACGTATTGATTTCACTCAGCTTGAAGCACTTCGGGCCCGGTTTGATCTCCGCAATGTGGCTGTAGGGCCCTCTCATGACTTTGCTGTGCAGGTTTCTGGTGACGATGGCCAAAGCTTCGAAACTGTTTTTATTACTACTATACAAACGGGTACCAATATTTCTGATGATGTAACCATTGAGGTACCTGTGAATTTGCTCACACAATTTAATACAACCGATGGCAGGCTTCGGTTTGTTAAGGTCGGAGGAACAAGTGCAGTACGGTTCCGGGATTTCTCTCTTGAATTGCTGCCGCTAATTACCTTTCAGACCTCTTACAGCCAAAATTTCAGCAGCTTTACCGGTATAGAAAGTTTGCCCGATGGCTGGGAAATTTCCAGCTCCGACTACCAGGGAGCATTCGGCAGTGGTACCGCACTTGGTGTAAGAGGTGAAAACACCCTTGGGGTACAGATGGGTGCAGCCTTAGACCAGTTTACGGCTACTCTGAGGGTCGTGAACAATACCGGCTCAGCTCTCCAGAATCTTTTTGTTTCTTATCTGGGAAGGACAGCCCGTGATGTTTCTGGCTCTCCTGCCTGGGTAGTTTCGGTTAATGGTGTTGCTGTACCGGCACTTGCTTACAGCACGGTAAACGACACGAATCAGCAGCGGGCATTTGTACTTACCGGCCTGAATGCGGCACCTCACGAGATTATTGAGATCAGCTGGGAAACTACCAGGGACGGTACGGGTGTACAAAAGCAAATAGGCTTAACTGATCTGCTTGTTACCACAAATCTGCCACCGGCATTAAGCCTTATGAACGGATATACACAGGCTTTTTCAGATTTCACCAGTGTTGAAACCCTGCCTTCGGAATGGTCTGTAAATGCGTCAGAAGGTGTATCAACTTTTAACCAGTGGACGAGCGGAACCACATCTGCCAGCCTTTTGGGCAATGACAACGTTCTTGGTTTTCAGCACACAAGTGCGACCGGCACTTTTATGGCTTCTGTATCACTTTTTAACGATACAGGGCGCACCCTCACAGACCTCCATATCGCTTATACAGGGCGAGTTGAACGCGTCACCCAGCCACGTCATCCTGAATGGAGTGTCACGTTAAACGGGCAGCTTGTTCCCGGTTTGGCTTATTCAACTGGTGAGAATGCTGATCGGAACATTGCTGTAAGTGTTAGCGGGCTCAGCATAGCGCCAGGTGAAATGATCACCCTGAGCTGGAGCAGCGACAGAGGCAACAATGCCAGCGGTGCATCCCGCGCAATCGGTATTGCAAATGTACGAATAGACAGCGCGGTTGAGCTCGATAACCTGCAGCAGCTGCGGGCGCAGTATGACTTCGACAACCCTGATGAAACCACCATTTACCGGGTTACCGGCTCTGCCATTGCTACCGTCATCTCAACCTTCCGAAACACAAAGTATTTCCAGGATGATACCGGTTTTGCCATTCAGATCGATGACGACGAAGGCATCATTACCACCCCATACGCAATCGGGGATGAAGTCGGTTTTCTGATCGGCACCCTGGGGGATCACCTCAAACAGCTGCAGATGACGCCCGTCGCTGATTTCGGCCCGCCCGTGACAACCGGAAACGTGGTTATTCCGCAGCAAACTACGCTCGCCGCCATCGGAGCCGACCTCCGCAATTTCCAGTCCCGCAAGGTACTTGTTCCTTCCGTTGAATTTCAGGGCGCTGACGGCTCTCTCGTTTTTCCGGCACGCGGCACAGGGCTAAACATCACCGATCCGAGTATTATCGGCTTCAACGGACGTTTCAGAAACCTTTTTTCGCCCCTTGTCGGCCAAGTCGTACCGCAGGGGCCTCAGAACGTGATTGCGTTTGTAACGGAGAGGACCGATCCGACCCCCGGGTTCAATATTTCTGTACGGGAAATGAACGACTTTAACCCTGCTACCAAAACCGTTTCTATCGGCGACAGCGAAACCCCGGATTTGCAGCAGGAAGGATGGCGGCTGCTTTCCTCCCCCGTGCAGGGTGCAACCTATGCTGATTTCCTCGCTCCCCTGTGGACACAAGGTGCAGCGGGATCCGACGATCCAGAAGCAGCGTCGAATATTCGGGAGCTTACGACAGCCGGCCTGTATGAGCCAGTTACAGATCTCAATCAGCCGATGCAGCCGGGCCGCGCTTTTGCTGTTTTTATTTATGCAGATGACAATCCACTCGAACCCGGCATCACCGGTGGTTTTCCCAAAACCCTGAGCCTTACAGGGCTTGAGCATCAGGGGGATGTGAACGTTTCAGACCGCCTCAATTCCGGTAATGAAGTTTTTAGCTTGGTAGGAAATCCTTTCAACCGGCCCGTTGCATTCGGTGAATTTAGCAGAAACGGAGTGGGCGGAGTGGTTTACACCTACAGCTTTAATGTACCGGCTGAAGAGGGTGATGCCCCGGGCGGTGAAGCCGGCGGAGCATTCCTGAGTTTCTCTGCAGCCGGTGGAGGTGTCGGAAGCCTTACAGGCGGCATAATCAATCCGTTTGAGGGATTTTTGGTGATGTCAGAAAACAGCTCTCCCAATCTCACCATACCTCAGCGCGCACGGCAGCAGCACGGGGGAGGCGGCCCCGGAACCGGTAACGGCCTTCAGGGAACGGGTTCAGCTGATTTTCCGGCTCTGCAGCTCAGGGCACGACTCAACGGAGAGCAGCGCAGCCAGTTATGGATTAGCCTGAACCACGAAGGCAGCATCGGTTACAATTCCTACGATGCCCCCATGCTGTACCCGATTGATTTCAGAAGTTTTATGGTGATGTACACTGAGGCCGATTCCCGCGCCCTGAGCATCAAAAACCTCCCGCTTGAAATCGCCGGCGAGTTAAGCCTTCCGGTTCATATCGAAGCATGGCAGCCGGGCGGCGGCAGTTTCGTGCCCCTCACCGGCGAAGTCGAGCTCACATGGCCGGCCTTCGACGCTTTCCCGCCCGACTGGCAGGTGACGCTCACTGACAACCTGACCGGTGCCGTAACTGATCTGCGGCAGTCCGCTGCCTACACTTTTCAAATGAGCGGGCGGTCGGGTATGACGGAAACCCTACGGCACGAAGTCGCCATCCGTTCGGCCGATATGAACGCCGCCCCGGAAGCCCGCCTTACGCTCACCATCAGCCCGCACCCGACCTCCGCGGTACCGGCCGGCGAGCTCCCGCGCGAAATCACTCTCAGCCAGAACTACCCCAACCCGTTCAACCCCACAACGATGATCCGCTTTGAGATGCCGGCCGCTGAGGAAGTGCGCCTCGAAGTGTACAATGTGCAGGGTCAGCGGGTAGCAGTGCTCGTGAACGGCACCGTTCAGGCGGGCGTGCATAACGTGAGCTTCGATGCGTCGGCCCTCTCCAGCGGTGTGTACCTCTACCGCCTGCAGGCCGGCAGTCAGGTGCTCACGCGCAAGATGACGCTCATCAAATAAGCGAAATTTTTGACCGCGGACCGCAGACCGCGAACGGCTGATCAGGAAGATGCAGTTTGATGAGGGTATTCTCTCAGACTCCTCTTCAAAAGCCGGCGCAGTCAGCGGCCCCCCCGGTCATTTCGCAGCCCAACCCCACCCCACAGATTTTCTTACCCCCGCATTAAATTCAGGACTTATGAATCGTATTGTAACCACCCT
>NZ_JAIUMX010000128.1:0-9642 GCF_022565315.1 Cyclonatronum sp.
AACATCCCGCAGCAGGCCTTCAAGATAGATGCTGCTGTAATCTGTGATGATGGCTGCTGCGCCCTGTACAAGCGCTTCAGTCTGTTCAACTTTCCGCTGATCGGTAAGGATGATGCGCTTAGAGCCCCTGAGCAGCGCGGCAGGTACAGGCCGGTCGTTCGGGTGCGGACGAAGGCACATCAGGGCATTTTCTTCACGGAGGAAGTCATCCAGCTTTTGGGCATCGAAGTCCTCAAAAGGAAACCATCTTGTGCGGCTGCGGCGGCGGTAGGTTGGTGCATAGAGGATGATTTTGGGGGCAGCCTCCCCGGTCTGTTTGCGGATTCCGAGTTTTGAGAGGAGCTCATCCGTTCCGTTAGCGGGCTGCATCAGCTGCTCATACATCGGGTAACCCGTTGGCCGGAAGCCGGATACCGGAATGCCGAAACGCCGGGAAAAAATATCAGAGACTACCGGAGATGACGACAAAAAATGGGTGATTGGTTTGAAGCGGTATTCCAGTACTTTACGGTGCAGCCAGTTGGGAGGGGCATCGGTACCGGGCCTCAGGTACTCGCCTTTTTTGGTCGGAAGGCCGTGATAGGTTTGAATGATGGCCGCATGCCGCGGCAGCCTCAGGAAGGCGAAATCGCTGGTGCCGTGTGTAAGGAAAACGGCGCGTGCTTCGCCAAGTTCCCGAAGTCCGCGCAGGGAGTGCTGAAGGGCAACCTTCTCCGAACCGAACCGCCCGCGGAGTTCTTCACACAGGCTCGGGCTGCGTGTAAGCCATACGGCATTAATACGGGGGTGCTGAACCAGGGCTTCAAATATGACGCGGGGATTGCCTCGGTAACCATCACCATGAAAGGAAGTAAGCACAACTTTCCGGGCACGGGGTGTGAAGCGGGGGATCAGCCGGGCAGACAGAAGTCCGAAAAACCACTGAACCGGATAGGGGGTCTTCCTGAACAGGCCCATTGGGTTCAGTTTTGCCCTTTTACAGCCTGCAAAAGCCTCAGGTTTTCTTCAACCCTTCTCAGATCGGTTTCGGAGTCAATTTCATCCCAAAAAACATCTGAAAAATCAACCATCCTGAGCTTTTGCCCATATTTTTTGAGTACTTCATCAATTGCGTACTCATAATAAATCTGCGTGCGTCCCTGTTCTATAAACCGGTTGAGGGTATAAAACAGATGCTCCGCAAATTCCGGCTCGAAGGAATAGATATTGACCGTTTTATATACAGTACCGGTTTCAGGAAGCTCAGGCCGGAAGTAGAGCGAATCAAGCCAGCCTGAACGGCCTACCGATGCCGTAGTTCCGGAATGTATGGCCGGGTTGTAGGTATCGAGGGCAATGGCTGACTGTGTCTTAAAAGCGCTCAGAACTTTGCTGTCAAAAATCAGGTCGCCTTCAAGAAGTAAAAAACTTTCATCGAGCCTGAGCAGATTGTAGGCAATCCAGAGGGAATAAATGTTATTGGTGCTTGCGTAGTGATGGTTGTAAATCACCTGAATTTCAGCCGGATAGTTTTTTGTACCGAGGAATTCTTCCAAAACATCTGCTTTATAACCGCCAACTATCACAATTTTGGTAAAGCCGTTTGCGGTGAGAGCGCGAATACTGCGATCTAACAGAGGGCACCCCTCTACATCAACCAGGCATTTTGGCTTCCTGCTTGTGTGTTCACCAAGTCTGCTTCCCAGGCCGGCAGCAAGTATTACGGCAGTAGTTATCATTGTAGTAAGAAAATCAGCTGTGAGCAATTGAATAAGTCCAAAGCCATGAAACTAAGAGAAACGCAACATACTTGCAATATAAATACCCAAAACTAACCCTCCGTTTGCAGCCCCTTAAACCGGAGCATCAGCCCAGCTCCGGTTTTCTTGCGAAGCCCATGATTCCGGTGCCTTTATGCGGTACGATGCGGGTATCGAGCCAGTTCAGCAGCATACCTGGCAGAAAAGAAACCAGGTACCAGAGTGGCAGCAGCAGTATGGCTCCAAAACCGAGTTTATTGAGTAGCAGCATGGGCCATTTAATGAGTATCACCCAGGCTGTGTGTCCGGCAGGGCCATAGGTGTAACGCAGACTAAGCGGCTGCAGGCCGGCCTGACGAAATTTTGACCGCAGCTCCTGCGCTGAATAGCCGGCACGGGCGTGTTCATCCACAAAAAAAGCATCCTCACCGGCATCTTCTTCGGCAAGGTGCGAGGGCGAGTGCATCAGAAAATAACCGCCGGGCCTCAGGCTCTGCATCATGTTGCGCATCACCTTCACATCTTCTTCAATGTGTTCGAGCACATCCACGCACAGCACCAGATCGTATCCGGGTGCGGTAAATTCAAGCAGATCCTGCTTTTGCAGGATGATGCGGCCCTGCGCAATTTCATCTTTAAAATACAGACGGCAATCTTCGAGGTAGTCTGCCTTCACATCAACAGCCAGGATGTGATCGACGGAAAGGTTTCTGAGCATAAAACGGTCGTACTGACCGAAGCCGTTGCCGGCATCGAGGATACGCAGTTTTTTGGGGTTTCCGCGGAAAATAAGCCGCAACTTCCTGCGGATATGCCAGCTTCTTAAAAAAAAGACATCAAGCGCCACATAAAAAAGGGTTCTCAGCAAGCCCGAATGCCTGATGATGGCTGCCAGCCGGTCTTTTACCGGGTCGTAGGCGATCTGACTCATAACTCAGCTTTTTTTACCGGTGTATTTCGCAGCTCCGAAACATTCACCATGCGTGTATCGCGTTTCTGACGAACCATCATTTCGCCGAACAGCCCCACAGAAACGAACTGAAACCCGAGCAGTATGAGCAATATGCCAAACAGCAGCAGCGGTCTGCGTGCGAGGAACTCCCCGTAAAAGAGGCGCATAATAACCAGATAAGCCGTAATTGCTGAGCCCGCAGCAACCGAGAGCGCACCGGCCGAACCAAAAAAGTGCATGGGCCGCTGCATGTAGAAATTGATAAAAATGAGGGTGATGAGATCCAGAAAACCATAAATAAAGCGGGAAATGCCGAATTTTGAAATGCCGTGTTTTCTGGGATAATGCACAACTTTCTTTTCCCCGATTTCCTGATAGCCGTCGGCCCAGGCCAGCAGCGGAATATACCGGTGCCGCTCGCCATAGAGTTCAAGCCTGTTCACTACTGCGCGGCGGTACACTTTGAGGCCGCAGTTGAAATCGTGCAGGGGGATGCCCGTTACCTTGCGTGTCACAAAATTAAAAAAGCGTGAAGGCATCGTTTTAGAGAGCGGATCCTGACGGTTTTGCTTCCAGCCGGAAATGAGATCGAGCTGCTGCGCTTTCAACTGCTCAATCATAAGCGGAATTTCCGCGGGATCGTCCTGCAGATCGGCATCTATGGTAGCCACATAGTCTCCGGTAACCTGCTGAAAGCCGTAATGAAGCGCCGTACTTTTGCCGTAGTTGCGTTTAAAGCGGATGGCTTTCACGCGCTCGTCGAGCGCACAAAGCCGGTCGATTACCTGCCAGGAGTTGTCTTTCGAGCCGTCATCCACAAAAACAAGCTCTACCCTGAAACGGTCGTTAAGGGCTTCGCAAAGCTTTTCATAAAGCTCCTGCAGGGAGTCCTGCTCGTCGAGTAACGGGATTACAACACTTACGGTTTCCAAACTTGTTCCTGTAAATCTGCCGGGTGAAACAGGCAATCGTTTTATGGAGATTGCCTGAATAAACTTATCTTAATTGGTGTAACGAACTGCCTGCATTTTCATGCATAAAATTCGGTAAACACCAGCCTGTACGCGATCAGTACGCATACAGGCAAACCATGCCTTAAAACCTGCTGATAGTAAGGGGCGGCACTGATAATAATCAATGAACGCCTCAAAACTGTATAGCCTGCCAAAATACGGATTCTCCGGTAAGTTCACATGGAAAAACTGTACTACAAAATTAGTGAGGTAAGCCGGCTAACCGGCGTGGAACCGCACGTGCTGCGCTATTGGGAGTCTGTTTTTGAAGAGCTCAGCCCTGCCAAAAACCGTGCCGGCAACCGTATTTACAGCCCGCGCGATATCGACCTGATTATGGAGCTTAAAATTCTGATCCGCGACAAGCAGTTCAGTACTTCCGGCGCACAGCAGGAAATGCAGGCACGCCGTAAAAAACCAAAAACCAAAGACGGCGAAACCCCGGAGCTTTTCCCGAAAAACACAGATCTTCAGCGGGATTTACGGGAAGTGCGCCTGCTGCTTCAGCAGTTACTTGATAAATTGTGAGTGTATTTCTGACCACAAATCTGCCGGTCTTGCCGGCTCGGATTAATTGATTACTTTAGGGTTCAAGATTCTGTTCCATCTATTTTATTATGAGTTTGATTCCGCTTTTCCCTTTACAGCTTGTTTTATTTCCGGGTGATAAACTGCCACTACACATTTTTGAACCCCGCTATAAGGATATGGTCAAAGAATGCCTCGAACTTAACCTGCCATTCGGGATTGTCAGCTTTATCGACAAACAGGTATCGAAGGTCGGTACTTTTGCAAGCATTGTGCGTGTTGAAACCGAATACGACGACGGGCGGCTGGATATCGTAACCCGTGGCAGCGACCGCTTCATGACCCGCTCCTACTCACACAGCCGCACATTTCTGCAGGGCTCGGTTACGAGTTTTAATGATGAGCAGCAGCTCAGCCCTCAGGATGCAGATCTGCTTGCACAGGTACTTTCGCAGTTTGAAGAGCTTGCAGAGCTGGCCAAACTCCGGTTTGAAAACCCCGCCCTTGCAAATCCCAAAAACGCGTTTGGCTTTGGGCACATCATCGGCTTCGATTTGGCCCAAAAACAGAACCTGCTGGAAATCAAATCAGAAACCGAACGGTTGCAGTACGTTCTGGAACACATCAAACGCTCCATTCCCCGCCTCAAAGGTTTTCAGGATACGCGTGACCTGATCAAATCCAACGGTCATTTCCGTGAGTTTCCCCCACTCGATTTTAACATCTGAATTCAGCTGACCCGGGCAGCTTTTCCTTTTATTCCTACCTAAATCTTTGATTTTCCATTATGAAACTTTCTTCCGTCCGAAAAGGACCTTTCACCTTGTACACCATCGAAACCGGCCGCTTCAAGCTCGATGGCGGTGCCATGTTTGGGGTTATCCCCAAGCCCATGTGGGAGAAACAAATCCCCGCTGACGATCAAAACCGGATCGACATGGCCATGCGCTGCCTGCTGGTAAAATCTGAGCAGACCGGCCGCCTGTACCTCATCGACAACGGTTCCGGCGATAAATTCAACGAAAAGATGTCCGCCATTTACGATTTCAGCTACCCGTACGGCAATTTGCATGATTCGCTGGCAGCGCACGGGTTCACCGCTGATGATGTGACGGACGTAATTTTCAGCCACCTCCATTTTGACCACTGTGGCGGCACAACCAGCTACAACGAAGCCGGCGAACCCGAGCTTGTCTTCAAAAACGCAAACTTTTGGGTCGGCGCAAAACACTGGGCTACGGCCAACAGCCCGAATATCCGCGAAAGGGCTTCTTTTTTTAAAGAGAATCTGGAGCCGATGCGGCTGAGCAAGCGCATGAAATTCACCAAAGAGGGGGACGAGTTCGAGCCGGGCTTCGGTATGGCTTTTGTGCACGGGCATTCGGAGGGGCAACAGCTTCCCGTAATCCGCACCGGCGATTTCAGCCTTGTTTTTGCGGCTGACCTCATCCCGACTGCGGCACACGTGCCTATGCCCTGGGTAATGGGCTACGACATGCGCCCCGCCGATACCCTCAGTGAGAAGGAAGTGCTGCTCAAACAGTGGTTTGAAGAAGGCTGCTACCTCTTCCTCGAACACGATGCCCAAAATGAAGTAATCAGCCTGGTACAGGGCAAGCGCTACATCGAAGCCGGCGACGCCATCACACTCGCCGATTTGTAATTGATTTCACGGGGGGATGAATGCTGCCCCCGCCCGCTTCGTTTTCGTAACACGGCAGGTCTGCCATACCATCCGGCAGACCTGCGCGTTTTTTTTGCAGGCTTAGCCAATTGATAAATCCATATTTTCACGTTCCGGTTTTTTCATCAGATTCAGACCCAACACCTTGAGTAATTCAGCCACAAACCCCGCAACGCGCATCGCATACTACCGTCAGATAGCCGAAGAGGCCTGGACCAAAGCAAACCGGCAGCGAAAACTGGCCGTTGCGCTGGGCGGACTCTCCGGTTTTCTCACCGTTTTCTTTATCCTGATGCTCATAGAGCAATCGGCATGGCTGTCACCCCTGCTCAAAAGCAGCCTGTGGCTTGCCGGTATTGCGGCCGGAGCATCCATTTCCTGGCTGCTGCTCCAAAAACTGCCACCCCCTGATCGCGTTTCATTTAACCGAAGGCTCACGAAGGATACCGGCCTGCAGGAACTCCGCTACCTGCTTGATCTTGAAAAGCAGGAAGCCGGTACCTCCCCGAGCCTGCGTGAGGCAGCGGTGGCCCAAAACCTTGCAAGCCTCAGCAAAATTGATTCCAACCCGGCTGATACAGCAAAACTCCGGCTCACCCGCTGGCAGGCTGCAACACCGGCGGCCGTCATATTCAGGCGCAGCTCCCTGATTTTCACCGGCCTTTTGCTGATTAATCTGATTTTCGCGGGTTTCAACGAAGGAGTCGGCACACGTTCATTGGCCTTCTTGAGTGTTTTTGAAAAACCAAACCCTTATGTTTTCACGGTACAGCCCGGTACAACAACCATCGAGCAGGGCGGGCGTTTCTTTGTTCAGGTCGATTTCGAGGGCGACCGGCCTGAGGCTGTGGGGATGATGCTCCGAACCCGCGTGGAAGAACGCTTCCGGAACATCCCGCTTGAAATGACTTCTCCCGGTCGTTTTGTATCCCCGCCACAGGAAATTTTCGAGGATTCCGAGTACCGCATTCAGATGGATGGCTTCGAGACCCCATCATACAAACTCACCGTTTCACAGATTCCGCGATTCCGCGAACTTGTGGCGCGGGTTGTGCCTCCTTCCTACACCAGGCTTGAACCGGCCCGTTTCACCTACCCCTTTACCCGGATTGAGCTGGCTGAAGGCTCCGTACTCGAACTCGAAGGCAAGGCGAACAAACAGCTTGAGCAGGCCCTGATCCATCGCGCAAATCCGGCTGATTCAACCGAAGTTTCAGCAACACTTACCATAGCTGATACAGCAGACCCAACCCGCTACACTCATACCATGCATGTGCTTCAGCCTGACACCCTCCGCTTCACGCTTCAGGATGCCGACGGGCTCGAAAACCGCAATCCGTTCAGCTTCAGCCTTCGCGTAATCCGCGATCAGCACCCTACGGTGCGCATCACACAGCCGGAAGCCGTTATTCAGAAACTCAACCCCCGCGAAGTTACCCTGCGTGTAGAAGCCCGCGACGATTACGGCTTTACCGCCATGCACCTGCGCTACGAAGTGCGGGAAGGCTTCAGCGACCAGACCCGCAGCGGATCTATCCGCATCTCCGGAACCGCACCGGCTTCGGCCAACCTCAGCTACGACTGGGACCTCAGCAGCCTGAACCTGCAATCGGCCGATGAGGTTGTTTACTGGATTGAAGTTTTTGATAATGATGAAATTAACGGACCAAAATCGGCCGTTTCGGGGCGAAATATTATCCGGGCGGCATCGCTCGCGGAAAGCCTGTTGCAGCAGGAAGAGCAGGAAGATGACCTGCAACAGCGCCTCGAAGACCTCAGCCGGCAGCAGGAACAAGCCCGGGAAGACCTTCAGCAACTTCGGGAAAACATCATCCAAAACCCCGACGAAACCTGGGAACAGGAGCGCATGACCGAAGAGATGATGAGCCGGCAGGAGGAAGTATCCGAGCAGGTACGTCAGCTTCAGCAAGAGTTTGAGCGCATGCGGGATGAAATTATGCAGGATAACGTAATCAGTGAAGATACCCGCCGGCTGTACGAAGAGCTTCAGCGGCTGATGGATGAAATCGACGACCCCGCGATTCTGGAGATGATGCAAAAGCTTCAGGAAAGCATACAGAACATGGATCAGCAGCAGATGCGTGAAGCCCTTGAAAACCTTGAGTTTAATGAGCGCAATTATCAGGAGCGGCTTGAACGTACAGTTGAACTGTTCAAACAGCTGCGCCTGAACGCTGACCTCGACCGTGCCGCTGCCCTGCTCGAGGACCTTGCACAGCAGGAAGAACGGCTCATGGAAATGGATGACAGTGAGGCACAGCAGCAACAGCAGCAGGCCATTCAGGAGGAACTCGACAAGCTTCAGGAGAAAATGGAGCGCATGGCCGAACAGGCCCCCAACCGGCAACAGGCCCGCATGGAAGAACTTTCCGAACAGATGCAGCAGCAAATGCAGCAGGTTCAGGAGCAAATTGAGGAAAATATTGAGCAGCTCGGTTCGCCCGACGGAAGCCCGCAGGAAAGCAGAGAGCAGCAGGAGCAGATCCGGGATCAGCTCAGACAGATGAGTGAGAATATGGCGCAGGCCCGCTCCCAAATGAATCAGGAGCGCATTAACGTAAATATTGCCGCCCTGAAATCCATCTTCCAGAGCATGCTAACGCTTTCAGAAGCACAGGAAGACCAAAACCTCGAAACCCTGCAGCTTGAAGCCAACAGCATCGCCTTTGTGCAGCAGGCGCGCTCGCAGCGCAACATTTCGGCCAACTTTGCAATTGTAGTGGACTCCCTGTATCAGGTGGCCAAAGAAATTCCCAGCTTCACCAATGCGGCGCTTGAGCATCGCCTGAATGTTGAACGTGTACTCGGGCAGAGCGTCGATTACCTGCGTGAGCGCAACAGGAATCAGGCTACTACAGCCGAGCGAATGGCGCTGGGCGGCCTCAATCAGCTCACTGGCATGATTGCCGATTTACTGGATCAGCTTGATATGGACGGCGACGGAGAAGGCGGGGGCGGCGGAATGTCGGCAGAACAGATGATGCAGCAAATGGAGCAGACGGGCGAGCAGCAACAGCAGCTAAATCAGCAAATTCAGGACTTCATCAACGATGTTGCCGGCGACCGGCTCACGCAGGAGCACATGGAACGGCTCGACCAGATGGCGCGGCAGCAGAACGAAATTCGGCGTCAGCTTGAAGAAATGCAGCGGCGTGGCGCACTCCGGCCAGGCGACCGGCTGCTGAGCGAGTTCGAGCGCATGCTCGAACAAATGGAAGACACCATCAACGACCTGCGCGGCGGCAACACCGATGATATTCTGGTCGAGCGCCAGCAGAACATATTGTCCCGCATGCTGGAAACACAGCGGGCCTTTGATCAGCGCGAGGAAAGCGACGAGCGCCGCGGCATTTCCGCGGAAGATATCGAGCTCTCGCAGCCTCCGGAAATGACGCTGGAAGAGCTTGAGCGAGAGATCCGCCGGCGACTGCAGGATCCGAATCAGACCCGGTTCAGCGAAGATTACCAGCAGCTGATCCGCATCTATTTTCAGATTTTACAGGAGCTTGAAGGCCAGGAACTCATCCTGCCTGACTGATAATTTAAAGCATCTTAAAAGCAGTACTTGCTTTCAGTGCAATTTGCTCTTATATTTGAATTCTTTGCAAAAAACAAACGGGGCGTAGCGCAGCCCGGTAGCGCATCTGCTTTGGGAGCAGAGGGTCGCAGGTTCAAATCCTGTCGCCCCGACGTTTGAGATTGCTT
>NZ_JAIUMX010000129.1:0-9611 GCF_022565315.1 Cyclonatronum sp.
ATTGATTTATAATAACTTACATCAGAAACCAGAAACCAGAAACCAGAAACCTATGCCCCTCTGCGCCTCTGCCCCTTTGCGTGAAACAAAATCCGCGCAAATCCCGCCCGATCCGGATAATCCGCGGGCCATTCTTCAAAACCGCAGCACGATCAGGGTAATATCATCTTCGGGCTGGGTGGCGAAATTGGTTTCCTCAACCCGATCAAGGAGGATTTCGGTGATGCTTTGGGCGCCGGCGGTTGCGGGGGTTTGCTGCAGCTGTTCGTGCAGCATTGTTTCGAAGAAGGCGAAATCCCGGACCTTACCCGCCTCATCGCGGGTTTCGGTGAGGCCGTCTGAGCACACGATGAGCACATCTCCCGCATCCGCCCGCAAGCTCAGGTTCTGATAGCTTGCCCGGGCCGACATCCCGAGCGCCATCCCCCGGATATGCCGCTTTTCGAGCGTTTGGGTGGCCGCCACATAGTGATACACCGGGATGTGCCCGGCATTCGACAGCCGGATTTCCCGCGTTTCGGGCTTCACCGACAGCAGCACCATGGTCGCAAACATGCTGCGGTCTGACTGCCGCACCAGCATCTGATTCAGGTGCCCGAGGATTTCATCCGGCTCCTGCTGATAGCTCAGGTGCGTTTGAAGGGCGCTTTTGGTGACCGACATCAGCAGCCCGGCCCCGAAGCTGTGTCCTGAAATGTCGCCTACGGAGGCAATCCAGTGGCCGTCGGGCATTTCGGTGAGTTCGAAGTAATCGCCGCCCAGTTCGCTTGCGGGCACGGAGCGTCCGAAAGCCGTGATGCCGCCATCACCCTGCTCCAGCGAAGCGTCCTGCAGGAAACGACCCTGCACTTCGCGCGCGAACCGTACATCCGATTCCAGCTCGGCCCGCTTAGTGTACAGCACCCGTGAGGCCTTCAGAAAGAGCGAGGTGCCGGCGTGCGCAAGGAAAAATCCGCCCATCATCATCCCGTAAAAAAATGCAGTTCTGGCAAAATCGTAATCAAGGGCGTAGGCGAGGGTGCCGGGCAGGGCTTCCTCCTCAGATCCGCCGAAAGCAGTGAGACCGATCACATAGCCCAGGTATCCGCCGGCCAGCGCCAGCACCGGAATAGTCCAAGGGAAAAAGCGCTTGAAAATCCGCCTTGCATCGGGGAACATATAAGCTATGGTTTCAACAGAAACAATCACATACATCAGCACGGCAATACCGGTGAACAGCCAGTACAGTGCCCCGACGGCCTCAAGCGCTGATGCGATAAACCAGGCCATGACCAAAGGCAGCAGGTTGATGATCATGTGCGCCAGAATGAGCTTGCGCCGGTGCGTAACGCCAACCTCATAAAAGGCCTCGAAATCGTTGTCGCGGTAGATGGTGATGAACCGGTTGTCGTAGAGTTTCATGTTTATGCAGGGTGATGGATGGGGATGCCTGATGCCGCCAAGGGGCAGACCTGAAACTTGTGTAAAATTCAGGAGAGCGGCAAAACGCATTTTGCCCGATGAAGATGCATCAAAAAAAAAGCCTTCAGACCCCGAAAGGTTCTGAAGGCTTTTGAAATGATTTGGGCGGGCTTAGCGGTCGGTTACGCATCCTTCCGAAGCAGAGCTTACCAGCTGCCGGAATTTGTGCAGCGCCCCGGAGCGGATGCTGCTTTCGGGCCTCACCCATGCCGCGCGCCGCTGCTCGAGCAGGGCATCGGGCAGGTCGAGGTGCAGCGTTTTGGCGTCGGCATCGATAGTGATGCGGTCGCCGTTTTCGATCAGGGCGATGGCGCCGCCGTCCCAGGCTTCGGGGCACACATGCCCGACCACGAAACCGTGCGTGCCGCCGGAGAAGCGTCCGTCGGTGATGAGGGCGACTTCCTTTCCGAGCCCCGCCCCCATGATGGCAGCCGTAACCTTGAGCATCTCCCGCATGCCGGGTCCGCCGCGCGGCCCTTCGTAGCGGATTACGACCACGCTGCCCGGCCCGACTTCACCGGCTTCGATGCCGGCAATACAGGCTTCCTCCGAATTATACACCACGGCCCGGCCTTCAAAGCGGGTGCCTTCCTTCCCGGTTATTTTCGCCACGCTGCCTTCCCGGGCCAGGTTTCCGTAAAGTACATTGAGGTGCCCCGTAGCTTTGAGCGGCTTTTCGACCGGCACCACAATTTGCTGCCCTTCAGCCAAGCCGGGCAGTTCGCTCAGGTTTTCTTCCAGCGTTTTGCCGGTAACGGTGAGGCAGCTGCCGTCGAGCAGGCCGTGTTCGAGCAGCAGCTTCTGTACGGCTGGTACGCCTCCGGCATCGTGCAGGTCTTCCATGAGGAATTGTCCGCTCGGTTTGAGGTCGGCAAGGTAGGGCGTGCGGTCGGAGACCTTCTGGAAGTCATCAATCGAGAACGGGATACCCGCGGTGCGTGCGATGGCGAGCAGGTGCAGCACGGCATTGGTAGAGCCGCCCAAAGCAATCACCACGGCGACAGCATTTTCGAGGGCTGCGCGGCTCACGATATCGAGCGGCTTGAGGTCCTGCTCCAGCAGCAGGCGCATGACCGCGCCGATGCGCCCGCATTCTGCTGTTTTTTCATCGCTTGTGGCCGGGGTGCAGGAGCTGTAGGGCAGGCTCAGCCCCAGGGTTTCGATGGCCGCTGACATGGTATTGGCCGTGTACATGCCGCCGCAGGCGCCTGCACCGGGGCAGGCGTGCATCAGCACTTCGGCGTACTCGCCGGCGTCGATCTGCTCCTTGAGGTGCTCCCCGTAGGCTTCAAAAGCCGAAACGATATCGAGCTTGCGCGAACCCAGCCTTCCGGGGCGAATGGTGCCGCCATAGACCATCACCGAAGGTCGGTTCAGCCTAAGCATGGCCATCACGCTGCCGGGCATGTTCTTGTCGCAACCGGGCAGGGTAACGAGGCCGTCGTACCACTGCGCGCCCATCACCGTTTCGATGGAGTCGGCGATTACCTCGCGCGACTGCAGCGAATACTTCATCCCCTCTGTGCCCATCGAGATGCCGTCGCTCACGCCAATGGTATGGAAAATAAAACCGATCAGGCCGGCTTCGGTAACGCCCTGCTTCACGGTTCCGGCCAGGCTGTTCAGGTGCATGTTGCAGGGGTTGCCCTCCCAGCCCATGCTCGCAATACCAACCTGCGCCTTGTCGAAATCGGCCCGGCTGAGGCCGGTTGCATGCAGCATCGCCTGCGAGCCTGCCTGCGATGAATCCTGCGTGAGCCGGCTGCTGTACCGGTTTAAAATGGGTTTCTGTGCACTCATAGCAAGTTTAGTTTGATGGATTTTACATAGCGGTTTTCAGCAAAGGTACAAAATGAAGGATTATGTACCCACTTGCGAATAAAATAGCCGGATTTTTTGGGGGATGCGCACCTTGCTCAGAACAGGGCTTCGGCGCTTATTTCAAGAAATTCCTGCCAGGGCAGGCCGCCGTCGCCCACGAGCAGGAGTTTGTGCGGATCGTATTTTTTCTGAAAAGCACCCATGCCGCCGGTCGGTTTGGCAAAACTGCTTTTGACCTCTATGCCCACAATTTTGCTCCCTTTCTGAAGTACGAAATCCACTTCATCGTTGCGGTCGCGCCAGTACCAAAGCTTAATGTTGTGCCGGATGGCCTGATCGAGCAGATGTGCGCCCACGGCGGACTCCACCCACCGGCCAAAAAGTTTTGGATTATCCCGGATGGCCGCGATCCGCTCGCCGGAAGCTGCGGTCATGAGTCCCGTATTCTGCACCTGAAACTTCGGGCTCGATGCGCGCTGCCGCACTTTTTCGGGGTAATATTTCTGAATTCCGCTCAACAAACCGGCGCTGCTCAGCAGCTCGAGGTAATGGGCAAGGGTAGTCGTGTTGCCGGCATCCTGCAGCTGACCCACCATTTTATTAAAAGAAAGAATCTGACCGGAGTAAGCGGTGCCCAGCTCAAAAAGCTGCCGCAGCAGGGCTGGCTTGTTCACGTTGGTGAGCATCAGCACATCTTTGGAAATGCTCGTTTCGATCAGCGAATGCCTTACATAATTCTCCCAGCGGCTCTCATCATGAATCAGCTCGGCGGCACCGGGGTAGCCTCCGAAAAGCACGTACTGCTCAGCGGTAAATCCAAAGGCGGCCTTCATTTCGGAAAAACGCCAGTGCCCGCAATAGTGTACTTCGAAGCGGCCGGCGAGCGATTCTGTGAGCCCCTGCTGCAGCAACAGCCGGGAGGAGCCCAGCAGGATCACGTGCAGATTGCTTTCAGCAAGGGTGTCTGCATCCCATTCCCGTTTAACCTGCTCGCTCCAATTGGTAACTTTCTGAATCTCATCAATGATAAGCAGCCCTCTTTCATTTCCGGCCTTAAGTCTTGCTGCTTCCCATTGCTGCCTTACCCAGCTAAAGTCGGCTACAGGCACCGCATCAGCATTAGAGTACCATACGGGAATGCCGATATTTTTCTGAAGCTGCACAACCAAAGTAGTTTTTCCGACCTGCCGCGGACCAAAAACAACCTGCATGAAGCGCCTTCGCTCCGTAGTTACTCTTTTTCTAAGTTCCTGTAATTCAGCACGCTGAAAGCTCATGAGACTGATGTTTAATTTTGATTGTGCAAATTATTCATCCATAAAATACAAATTACTCAATACAATGAGTAATTTTACTCAGTACATTGAGTAGTTTGTATAGATATGGGTGTTTTGGTTGTCTAACGATTTTCCTTATGGCAGATAAGTTATGCCAATACAGCAGCTTATGGATTTCTTTTTTGTGTGGTTGCTGATGTTTAATTCGTGCAGGTTCAGGGGAATTATCAGATGAAAGGTCAGGTGAAAGGACCCGAAATCCGGCAAACAGTCTGCAAACTTTGGGGTTTAGCCCGTGTAATCCGGTTTTGAACGAGGCTCCCTTCTGTCAGGCGAGAGGAGAAGATTTTTGTGTCCGATTATCTGTTGGGGTCGAAATGATCAGGATCAACACAGCAGCTTTGCTCTCAAGTTGGTGCTAATGCTGATTTTGTTACTCAAAAATAAACAGTTGTTTAAGTGTCGTAACTGCAAATTACTCAATGTGCTGAGATAAATTACTCAACAAGCTGAGTTATTTATCTCAGTGCATCGCGCAGTTTGTCAGGGTCGCCACCCCAGCCCCACCTGAGTGCGTTTGATTTTTATACTTCAATCTGCTTTATTGAATGCCGGCTAACCCATTACCCTATGAACGAACTATACAGACGATGATACCTAACTTATTTATCAGTGCGTTGCCGCTGCTCCTTGCGCTCCTGTTTCAACCCGGACCCAATGAAAAAACTCAGCCTGAAAGTACGGCTGCTTCTGTAAGTCAGCCGGTGTGCCTGCTGCAAAGCTATACGGACGGCGACATCAGGCAGGGGGGCTTGCGTACCATTTCCATGGCGTATGATGCTCAAAACCGGATTATCCGGCAAATGGGGGATGACGGCAGTATTGCTGAAATCAGCTGGAGCGGCGGGGAGATTTCATCGGTGAACCTCACGGTGGAAGGCGAGCTGATCATGCAGACCCGCTTTTCGTATCAGGGCAGCGATATTTTAGTGGAAATTGCCGAGGAGGGTGACCTCGTGATGCGGCTCGAAATGTCAAGAGACGCTCAGGGTCGGGTTACCGGGGCCCGGGAGTATGAGTATGAAGCCGGCGAATGGACGCTCTATGCTTCAGAAACCTATGTTTGGGACGGCAATAACATTGCGAGCTCGCAAACGGTTATACGCCCCGGTCACCGGCGCGAGGAAGTCTGGATCAACACCTACACCTACGATACGCACCCCAACGCATTTGGCGGCATGGCTTACGGGATCATCATGCTCGCTTCGGGGGCCATCGGCGAGGGTTTTGCCGGCTATGCATCGGCAAATAACCTCATCGCCTACCGGCAGCGGAGCGCAGATGGCCTCGCTGATATCCGCGATCAGGCCGCGGCCCTCACCGGCGTAGGTGCCGATTGGGACCTGACCGAGTGGGACATCACCTATGATCCAAACGGCAACATTCAGCGGCTGGTTGATCCCGATTCCGGCATGACCCGCGATTTTACCTGGCGCTGTAACTGATCCTTTTACCTCTTAAAAATACCCTCATGCTGCGTTCGCTTCTTTTCTCTCTGATGTTTTCGGGGATGGTTTTCCTGCCGGTTTCCGGTCATCAGGCTCAGGGCAATATGCCGCCGCTGCCGCCGGATGCGCCCTTGCCCATAGATATGCCGGTGCCGGATGGCTTTGAAGCTGATGCCCGGCTGATGCCGCCCGACTCCGCAGCTTCGGAGAGCCGGCCGGCCTTTTTCCTTATGCCGGAAAGTGAGCTGCCGCATTTTGTGTACCGGCTTGATGCACAGGGCGCGCCGCAGCGGGTGTTCGGTATTGGCGTATTCGCGCCGCTGCTGCATCCCCGTTATTTTCAGACCTACGATCAGCGGCACCGCCGCATTTTCGATGAGGTCCTGTTCGACACGCTGCGACCGAGATTCGATCAGATTTACGCAACCTTCACGTATGAGCGCGCCGATGTGGTGCGCCCGGCATTTTACGATTCCCTGCGCGGAAGCGAGGCCATGATTATGGGCGCGAGCCATCTGCCGTGGTGGCTGCGCACGCGCTATGCAGCTGAGGGGGATCGCCTTAGTTTTGAGGAGCAGCTGAGCCTGCATGAGCGCATCGACCGGGAACGGCTGCGCGAACGCATTCAGGACGTGATCCGCTTTGCTGGCGGACGCAACGTTATTCTCAATTTGTTTGATGAGCCGGAGCGGGGCACGGCCTCCAATCTGTGGCATTTTACCGGCGATACGGCCCGGCTGATGTATGAGCTGGCCTCTCCGGAGGTGCTCGTGAGTCTGGGGCTGGGTCCGGTAGGCAACAGCCGCGGTGAGGGTACGGGCAACGCGCTGGTATGGCAGCGAACCGGCGGCACTGCCGAAATGGCTGCGACCGTTACAAGCGATGCCCCCCTGCAGCGGACAACAGAGCTGAGCTGGGAACAGATTTTGGATATCATGATGGATGAATACCGCGATGCCTACGACGTGCTGTTCATCAATACCTACGCCTTTCAGATTGCGGATCCGCGCCGGGCGGGGGCCGTAACCCGCGCCATGCTGCATCACCCGACCATCGACCGGAAAAAGCCGGTCTGGATCTGGTTCTCAGCCGAGCAGTTCCGGCACCGGGGCGAGCCGGAGCGCGAAATGCGGAACATCCGGCAGCAGGTGTTCTCGGCCATTGCCAATGAGGCAACGGGCGTGCTGTTTTACCCCGATGTGCGCGTGAATGCCGAATCAGGCCGGTACGACGAGCGCCTGTGGCATTTGGTGCTGCGCTTTGCCGAAGAGCTTCAGCACTGGAAGCCGGTGCTTGAGCACGGGCAGCCCGTCACCAACTTTGTGAGCGATGAGCTGGAGTGGATTCTCTACCGCTACCGGGGCGCGAACTACCTCTTTGCCGTGAATCACAGCAACCGGGATATCCGCCTCGAGGCCCCGGTTCGGGTTACCATACCTGCGGGCGGCAGCGGGATTTTCACTTCACCCTATGTAAGCCGGGGTTGACCAATGCGCGGATTTTTGCTTAATGTTCAAAGCCTAAAATATTGAAGTACAACAGATTATGGGCATAAATACAAATTTCTCAATGCGATGAGTTATTTTACTCAGTGCATTGAGTAATTTGTTGAAGCTTGTCTGCATCGCGCTTGAAGAAAGGGAAATTGCGGGGGAAGATGATCGGAGCTTTAAGATTCAACCGACAATAATTCAATCAATCTTAACCGGCGATTCGAAAAACTTAAAAAAAATACGGATGACTGTGATTTTTTGAATGGTCTTGCGAATTATCAGGGAAACAAGGTTCATCAAAAAATCCCAAAATGATGAATCTTAAAATTTTTCCTTTTCATAATTATAATGAAAAAACAAAAGGATAAACTTTTATTTGAAAGTATTCTTGAACAGCACAAAGGTATTTTGTTCAAGGTTGCCCGTGCATACTGCGCAGACGAAGAAGACCGGCAAGACCTCATACAGGAAATGATGATTCAGATTTGGCAGTCCGTTCACAAATATAATGATCAGTATAAAGTTTCTACCTGGTTGTATCGTATTTCACTGAATGTCGCTATCTCATTTTATCGAAAAAATTCAGCAAGAGTAAGAAAATATACCGGGCTGAATGAGAAATTAACAGAAATGCCAATCGATGACAAATCCGAAAATGAAAGAAGGCTGAATTTGCTGGAACAATTTATCAGCGAGCTAAAAGAAATAGACAAAGCATTGATGATACTTTATCTGGAAGACAAGAGTCATGCTGAAATAGCTGAAATATTGGGAATATCTGTGAGTAATACAGGTACCAAGATCAGTCGAATAAAAGAGAAATTAAAAATCCGGTTTTCAAAACTAAAATCTTAAAGCAATGAACGAGTTGGAATTAAAAAAACTTTGGCAGGCTACCAATGACAGAATGGAAGAGCGTTTTGTCATCAATAAACAAAACGCAGATGATATAAGCCGGATAAAGGTTTACAGCATGTTAGGTTCCATGAAACCCATTAAAATAGTTGTTTTACTGCTTGGGATTTTATGGGTTGGTATCGGTGGTATAGCTTTGAGTTCAGTTTATATAAACTCATTTCCGGAAGCGAATAAGTTCTTTTTGTTTTCAGCCTCTGTTCAGGTGGGCTTAACGGCTATAGCATTGTTTGTTTATCTCTATCAGCTCATCACGATTTATCAGGTGGATATCACTGAACCTATCGTAAGAACGCAGGAGAAGCTGGCAAGTCTGAAGTCATCAACGCTTTGGGTAACCCGTATTCTCTTTCTTCAGTTACCCGTTTGGACAACCTTTTGGTGGAACGAGACGATGCTCACAGATTGGAGTATTTTGCAATGGATGATCACCTTGTTTTTTACCCTATCATCTGCCGTTATTGCTGTTTGGCTGTTCGTCAACATCAAATACGAGAACAGAAATAAGAAATGGTTTCAGCTCATTTTTAGCGGAAACGAATGGACGCCACTGATGAAATCTATGGAACTGCTGGAGCAGGTAGAAGAATACAAAGAGCCGAATGCCGTAAGCTGAGGGTGGATTTGGGTAATGCCAGGTGACATTCTTTGTTTACACATTTGTGCGGTATTAGGTCTTTGTGCTTCGTATCCATTTTTTGGGGGGTAAATATCGACCGCATATTCACGCGTTGCAAGTCCGCTTCTTTTTGGGTATTGTCGGATTAATGAAGGGGGATGTCCGAACCCAAACCCGCAGGAATGGCGCGCAGCCCCCGAACCGGGTTCAGGCCCGGAAACACATCCCCCTAAATCCAACCCAAACAAACCTGAGAGGAAGACAGCATGGCAACGATTAAGGCGCCGTTTTATCCGATTATTTACATCCGCGGCTACGCAATGACGCAGTCGGCCATTGAGGATACGACCTCGACCCCGTACATGGGGTTCAACCTTGGCACGACTAAAATCCGGCAGAACCACAAGGGGGAAGTGACACAGCACTTTTTTGAATCGCCCCTGATCCGGCTGATGAAAGATTTCGGCTATACCGATAATTATGCTGCGGGGGAAATTATCGACGATGAAATCCCTGC
>NZ_JAIUMX010000130.1:0-9355 GCF_022565315.1 Cyclonatronum sp.
GGTACATGAAAAGGTGAGCGGTAAAGACAGCGGCCTGTTTGCTGACGGTCAACCCGATACTATTGTAATACACTACACTGGCGGGCCGTCTGCCGGCTCAGCCGTAAACACGTTTCGCAATCCGCAGATAAAAGCGTCGGCTCATATTGTGATCGATTACGACGGCACCATCACTCAGCTTATCCCTTTTAACAGAATCGCATGGCATGCCGGTGTAAGCCGCTGGGGCGACCGGCACAGCCTGAACCGCTATTCTATTGGTATAGAAATTGTGAACCCCGGCTATCTCACCCGCTCAGCTGCTGTTTGGCGGGGACTCTACGGAGATACTTATGAGGAGGGAAAGGTGATTGAAGCGACCCATCAGAATGAAAACAGCCCGAGATGGTGGCGCGTTTTTGAACCCGAGCAGATGCAGGCCTGCCATCAGCTGTGCGAGGTGCTCATGCAAACCTACGGAATCACCGAAATACTGGGGCATGATGAAATTTCGCCCGGCAGAAAGCAGGATCCGGGCCCTGCGTTTCCGATGGACCGTTTTCGGGGCAGGCTGCTTGATACCGACCGCAGCGATGAAACGCCGGAAGAGAAACCCCGCGAACGGCGTCAGGGTACGGTTACGGCCTCAAGCCTCAACATCCGCAAAGGTCCGGATGCGGGAAGCGAGCGCGTAACAGATCCGCTCCCTAAAGGAACGAGTGTGCGCATCCTCAAAGAGGAAAACGGCTGGCTCGAGGTGGAAACGGTTATCAGGGGCTGGGTTTCAGCGCAGCACATCAGTGAGCGCTGACAGCGGCCCGGGCCGGGAAAGCATCACTTTTCGTTCAGCATCATGGCGATCGGGTAGTGATCGCTGTAGCCCGTATCGGGCCTGAAATCACGGGGTGTTGACGGCCGCCCGAACCGGATGGGATCCGGATACATGCCGCCGCTCACCATCTCCGGGAACTTCTCGATGCGGGCATTTCTGCCGTCAGCGAAGGGCGCGAGCCTTACCGGCGCGTTGCCGAGCAGGGCGCCGCGCGAAACCATGAGCTGATCAATCACAAGCGGGAAGTTGTTGAAATAAAAGGTGCCTTCCGCATCACCGAGCACGGGCCACATCAGGTTGAACAGCCGCGGGATGCGCGCATTGCGCACCCGTGTGAGCGAATTAGACGACAACGCATATTCGGTGAGGGCCCGGTTAAACGGCTCGTCGTTGAAATCACCCATCACCACCACCGGAATATCGCTGCCGCGGATCTCGAAAATCCGCTCCATCCAGTAGCTGAGCGTCTCGGCGGCCATAATCCGGTAGGGCTCAGAGCTGTGCTCGCCGCCCCGCCGCGACGGCCAGTGATTGCCGATAACCAGCAGCGGGTACCCGCCCGGCTTTGTTCGCAGGTTAATCTGAAGCAGGTCGCGCGTGGCACTCCGCTTGAGCACTTCATGATGAAAGAGCTGCTCAAATTCAAACAAATCAGCATCATAAATAAAGGCGACATCGATACCGCGGTTGTCGTTGGTAGGGTGATGCGCCGCCCTGTAGTTCCGCCCAAGCGCCCCCAGCTTGCCGATGAGAGCGCTCAGAACGGCTTCATTTTCGACTTCGCACATGCCCAGCAGATCAGGACCCGCATTGCCGTTCATTTTCATGATGATGTGCGCCAGCTGATTCAGCTTTTGGTCGAGTACGGCAGCGGTCCAGCCGCTGAGCTCGTTACGCAGGCGCGATTGCAGGAAATCGGGGCGGCTCGGGCAGTCTTCCGTGTCGAAAAGATTTTCGACATTCCACCAGGCGAGGTAGTAGTTTTTCATAGGGCTGTAAGCTGTTAGGGTGATGGCTGCTTGCTGAAAATGAACTTCTCGGATAATAGCTGTTTCGCCGCATTAATTCTTCAGCGGAAAACATTAAAAGGTGCTGTTCGGCGGGGATGCGGCATCGCTTCTCAGGCTGCGGTCTTCCTGAGCAGGCTACTTGTAAATGTGCTATCTTTGACGCCCATCAACAAAAATAAGACGAGTGCATACTTAATAATGAGTCAACCCCTCGAAGAGCTGCGCAAAAAGCTCGATCAAATTGACGAAGCCGTGCTGCGCCTGCTCGCCGAACGTCAGGAAGTAATCGGGCAGGTGGTGCAGGCCAAACGGCAGACCAAAGTGCCGGTTTACGTTGCCGGCCGCGAACAGGAGAAAACCGACCGTTTCCGCACACAGGCCGAAGAACTCGGCATCGACCCGGACTGGGCAGAAGATTTTTTAAGGATGATGATGAGTGCCTCCCGCGCAAATCAGTCGGAGGCTACTTTTCCAAGCGCCACTGCTGAGCCCAAAACCTGGCTTATTGTGGGCGGGGAAGGCGGCATGGGCCGGCTGTACGCCGGTTTGGCCAGGAAAAGCGGTCATGTGGTGCGCACGCTCGACCGCAACGATTGGCTGCGTGCCAAAGCTTTGATTGAGGGCGCCGATGTGGTTCTGATCACGGTGCCCATCAACCTTACCAAAGATGTGATCGCCCGTGTGGCGCGCTTCATGAGCCCGGAGCAGCTGCTGTGCGATTTCACCAGCCTGAAGGCTGACTATGTAGCGGCCATGACACAGGCACACGCCGGCCCGGTTGTGGGGCTGCACCCCATGCACGGCCCCGATGTGCGGCAGGTTTCGCGACAGCTCATGGTGGTTTGTGAAGGCCGGCAGCCTGATGCTTCAGAATGGCTGATCCGTCAGTTTGAGCTTTGGGGGATGCGCATCAAAAGGGCCGATGCCGGTATTCACGACCGCGCCATGCATCTCGTGCAGGGCCTGCGGCACTTTGTGGCCCTGCTTCATGCGTCGTTTATGAACCGCCTCGACCTGCGCCCCGAAGACATGCTCGATTACAGCAGCCCCATTTACCGCGCCGAGCTGATGATGACCGGCCGCATTTTCGCCCAGGATGCCCGCCTCTATGCCGATATCGTGTTCTCCGATAGCGAGCGGCGGCAGCTGCTTACCGATTTCCTCGCCCACCACACGCAGCTTTCGGAAATGGTGCAGACGGGCGACAAGGAAAAATTCATCCGTGAATTTGAAGCCGCGACCGACTTCTTCGGGGAATTTGGTCCACAGGCGCTTCGGGAGAGCGGCTACCTCATCAACCGGCTCGCCGACCGTTTCGGCTAAGCCGGAAGCAGTCTAAGGGCGCGGTGCGCATCACCCTGATACAACACCCCATCATCCTTCAGGTGTGGTGTCATTATCCTCATTATCGCTGATCAGACGGTGCCGGGAGCGGATTTTCGCTGCGTCTTTATCGGTGATGAGGCCCGCGAGCAGGCCTTCGGTAACAACCGGCAGGCAGCTCAGGTTGTTGCGCTCCATGAGGTCGAGGGCGGCCTCGATTTCCATGCCGGCAGAGATGGTGAGCGGATCGCGCTGCATTACGTCGGCTGCGGTTGCAAACGGCTGATCGGGGTTGGCCTGCAGCCAGGCGGTAAGTCCGGCCTTGGTGATGAGCCCGAGCAGGCGGCCGTCGTTGTCTTCAACCGGCAGGTGCCGGATGTTGCGCCAGCTCATAATGCGCTGTACCATATCGGCAAGGTCGTGCTCCTGCACGGTAATGAGGTCGGTTGTCATGGCGTTGCCCGCAATTTCGTAGCGCATGCGGATGCCTTCCAGCTCTTTGGTTTCGGCGGTTTTCCACTTGCTTACCACCTCGCCTGACTGCTGCCGCTTGTACAGAATGGCCGTGAGCGCGGTGCAGGCTTCGTCGCGGCTGAGATCTTTGCGCAGCTTGCGAAAGCTGCCGAGCATCCAGCGGGAGCCGGTGTGGTAGCTTGCCGTGCGCCGCAGCACGATGCTCAGCCAGCGGAAGCGCTCTTCTTCCGGCACGCCGGCTTTGGCGAGACCTTCGTCGGCAATGGGGATCAGTTTATCAGTTACCAGGCGCTTAGCTGCGATGTGCTCACCCTCCCACCACATAATGCTGCCGATGCCCCACATGGCCGCCTTCTGGAAATTCTCTTTGGCGTGCTCGAAAGGCATCATTTTTTCAATTTCCGAGTAGCGCTCGGGCATGCCGTGCATCAGGCCGGCCCAGAATGCCATATTCGCCATTTCATCGGCCTGCGTAGGTCCGGAAGGCAGGTAGCGGTTCTCGATACGCAGGTGCGGCACGCCGCCGCTCACGCCGTAGCAGGGGCGGTTCCACTTGTAAACGGTGCCGTTGTGCAGCATCAGCGCCCGAAGTTTGGGTATGCCGCCTTCCCGCAGTACCTGAAGCGAGCTCTTTTCGATATCGGTCGAAAATAAAATCGTATGCCGGGCGATGTCGCTCTTGTACACATCGGTGGGCACCGAAATCCACTTGTTGCCAAACGTGACCCGCTGCTGCCGCTCCCGCATGTGGAAGCCGATGCTGCGCGTATCGATGCTCTGCTGAAACAGCGGGATGCGCGTTTCGGCCCACAGCTGCCGGCCGATGAGCAGGGGCGAGTTGGTGCAGACCGAAAGCACCGGGCCCGCGATGGCCTGCGCCCAGTTGTACTTTTGTACGAACTCAGCGGGGTTAACCTGATAGTGCATCTGAAAGCTCGTGTTGCAGGCCTCAAACAGAATGTTGCGGTGCTTGATGATGAGCTCATCAACGCCCGAAATATTGAGCTCGAATTCGCCGCCCCGCAGGTTTTTGAGCATGGTGTCGAGGGCGCGGTAGCGGTCGCGCGGGGTGAGGTAATCGAGCTGCACGCAGCGGTAATCGATGGAAGGCAGTATGCCGGCCAAAACTACCTTCTCGCCGTGAAGCGCCGCTGCCTGGGCTGCTTTTTCCAGCATTTCCCGGAGCTGCGCGGCCATGCCGTCGATGGCGCCGGCTTTCAGTTCTACCGGATCGAGGTTGATTTCCAGATTGTAGCGGGCGAGCTCGGTCGTAAAATGGCGGTCGCCGATGGTTTCCAGCACCCGCAGGTTGTTGCGCGAGGGTTTGTAGAAACTGTTCACCAGGCAGAACTCCTGCTCCGCCCCGATGCGGGTAATGCCCGATTCGAACAGCTCTTCATCGAGCATTTGCTGCAGCGCCTGAACGTCATCGATCAGGTGCCGCAGAAAAACCTTCCGGGCTTCCGGGTTAGTTGCAATTGCTATGTTTTGAATCCCCATAAAAATGCCTCCGCAGGCCTGTTTTTAGTCGTATTGGAAAAGTACCGGACTGCCGCAGTGTTTAACAATCCGGTACAGAAATCAAATATTCATTTTTTTGATAATCGTGATTAGTTATCAAAAATTAAAGGGCTGTGAAACTTAAATGTTTGTTTTTCTTTGAAAACAGGGCAGGCCAGGGTACACATCACCCGAACAGCCAGTAGCATACGGCTACGGAGGCAATAACGCCGGCGAGGTCGGCAATGAGCCCGGCCTGCACGGCATAGCGTACTTTGCGGATGCCCACGGCGCCGAAGTACACGGCGAGCACGTAGAAAGTCGTTTCCGTAGAGCCGAACATGGTTCCGGCCACCTTCACCACAAATGAATCTTCGCCGTAGGCGGCAATGAGGTCGGCCATTACGCCAACCGAGCCGCTGCCGGTGAGCGGCCGCATGATCGC
This sequence comes from Cyclonatronum sp., assembly GCF_022565315.1. Lineage (NCBI taxonomy): Bacteria > Pseudomonadati > Balneolota > Balneolia > Balneolales > Cyclonatronaceae > Cyclonatronum > Cyclonatronum sp. Next base: position 5,564 of record NZ_JAIUMX010000130.1, read on the forward strand.
CATCGGAAGCACTTCGGCCGGAAAACCGACCAGCGCCAGCACGGGATCGAGCAGGCCGATGAGCATTTCCAATGCCCCGCTTGCCCGGAACATGCCGATGGCAAACAAAATGGCCACAAGGTACGGAATGATGCGCACCCCGATCTGAAATCCTTCCTTGGCGCCTTCCACAAAAACTTCATACACCCGCACTTTTTTGATGAGGCCGTACAGCGGGATGGCAACGATGATGAGGGGCAAAACGAGAATACTTAAAATCTGCATGGTGTTGAGCGGTGTGGGTTCACAATTTTTGTAGGGTGATGGGGTTCCGGGCGGAAATCAGCTTTCCGACTGAGGCGCAGCCGCTGCGGGTACGACGGCAGGCGGCTCAGGGAATTTCCGGGCGTAGTAGGAAGCCGCCGTGACGCCAACCACCAGCGAAATCGCCGTTGTAATAAGGATGCTGTAAAACAGCTCAGCGACCCCGACCCCAAGCAGCGCGATGAGCGTAACCGGCGGCACCAGCTGCACGCTCGCGGTATTCATGGTAAGGAACATGCACATGGCGTTGGTCGCGCTTTCCTTGTCGGGGTTCAGCTTTTGGAGCTCCTCCATCGCCTTGATGCCCAGCGGCGTAGCGGCATTGCCCAGCCCCAGCATATTGGCCGAAAGGTTCAGGCTGATGGCCCCCAGCGCCGGGTGATCTTTCGGCACATTCGGGAACAGGAAGCCCAGCACCGGATTCACCACCTTCACAATTTTATAGATCAGGCCGCTTTCTTCGGCAATTTTCATGAGTCCCAGCCAGAGCGCCATAATGCCGATGAGCCCGATGGCCAGGGTTACGGCAAACTCGGCCATATCGAAGGCCGCCTTGGTGATGCTGCGCATTTTCACCAGGTGCACCTCCGGCAGGGTGATGACCGCCGTAACCGCCGCCGCGCCGCTTTCGCGCTGCACCACCAGCGCCCGAAGCTGCGTGAGGTCCCGCGCATCCTGAAACTGCGCCACCTTGCGCCAGTGCGCGGGCAGCGCATCCGTTACCGGGATAATCAGCTCCGCCTGATCTTCGCTCGGGAACCACTCCGCCCGGAAAACTTCGGGGGAAGCATCAGGCCCTGCCGTAATCCGGAACTGCACGGCCGTTCGCCGCTGCAGCGGGGTGTTTTCGGGGATGATGAGTTCGATGCCGATTTCAGCACCGTTTTGGAATTCGTCGGTCGCATAATCGCGAAGATCGGACGAGACGGCAAAAAGCAGGCTGAAGATGATGAGGCCGGCCCAAATGTAATTCAGCATGAAAGAGGGTCTTTGGTGGGAAATTTGAAAAAAAGGTGATGCGCATTTATGATACAGAACCGCCGGCCATTGCCCAAAACCAAATGCCGGGGTAGGGCAACATAAATTTTCATCAGCCGGTTAGTTCCCCCATCCCCCCTATAAAATCCCCCGGGCCGGCTTTTGGTCAGCCGTTCGGCTTCACCTGTGGCAGCATCCGGGCAAAAAAAAGCCGCTCCGGGAAGTTTTAACTAATCCGAAGCGGCTGCCTGTTGAGGAAATATGAGCTGCAAAAGGGGCTTAAAAGCCAGCACTGAGCCCAATGCTGAGCGCATGTTGCTTCTGGGTGAGCCCGATATTGGGGCTGCGCTCGTAATTCAGGTAGCGGAAATCGTAGCCCAGGGTAAGGGCAAGGTTGGGGTTAAAGGCGTAAGCAGCCTGCGGTGAGATACGGAAAGAAAAATGATCTTCCTGACTGATCAATGAGGCGCCAACAGTAGTGAGCAGTGCAGCCGACCACCGGCCTGTTGTTTCCAGACCCAGATTGAGCCCGATTACCGACTTTAGCGGACTGTCACTTACGTTCAGATTGGTGCGCACCACGGGGATGCCAGCCAAATCCAGTTCAAAATCCAGTTCTGACTTCAGGCTGCTGAAGCGTACGGCGGCCAGCGGCTCGGCAAAGTAGCGGTTTCCGTTGGTCGCCTCCGCTTCCCACAGGCGGTACAAAACCCCAAATTCAAGGCTCAGTGCGCTGCCGCTTGCCAGAATACCGGCCGTAACCGGCGTGCCGGCAGGTACCGGACTTGGGGGATTGAAGCGCGAATTAATGATGAGTGCCAGGGTCGGGGGAAGCGGGTAATTTTGGGCCAGGCGTGAATCCTCGGCATAAGTAAAGCTGAGGTCGGCGAAAAGTCCCCAGTCGTTTCGGCGGCCTTCCAGGCGAAAGCCACCGGAAAAAGCCTGATCGAGGGAGACAAAATCAGACAGCCCCAACTCAAAGGTTTCCGTGATTCCCTGAACACTCACATCAGACTGCAAATTAAATGGAATCAGCAGTTTGGGGGATACCTTGAATCGCCAGGTATCAGCATATTGGGCATCAGCATATTGAGGCAGAAGCAGGCCAAAGAGCCCCAGCAAACAGGGAAGTATAACAGAGCGGATGATAATCTTTTTCATTTGAAGCAATTATTTGAAGCCGTTAAAGTGAGAAATTGAATCTCGCTAAAATAGAAAGAAATGTGGATAGGGTTTAGTGCTGAGAGCTTTATAACCAGCTGAAGGTCACGGGTATTTCCCGGGCAGGACTATTAGGACTCCCAACTTATCCGGGAGAAAGGGTAGCTGATGAATCTGCCCTTTTACACACCATTCGGAGTTAAGCATTCAGTTTGGTTTTTGGGCGTCATCTACTCAATGATGAACCGTAAACATGAGGCAGCCCATGAACTATACCCTAAAACCCCTCAAGGTGCAGTGAATATTTATGAGATTATCCACCACTGTAAAAACATCAAACAAATTAGACCTTTAATCCTTCTTATGATGGATGTGTTTAAAGGCGTTTATGGCGGCGTTAATGATGCGTTAATGATGCATTAATGGGTGCTGGTTTCAATCCTTCTTATGATGGATGTGTTTCTAGAGGCCATCCACAATGAGGACGGAGTGACAGCCGAAGAAATGTTTCAATCCTTCTTATGATGGATGTATTTCTAGAGGTTTCGGTCGTCCTTACAAGCATGTCCCCTGCTGGGAGTTTCAATCCTTCTTGTGATGGATGTGTTTCTAGAGGGGAAGCGCAGCTTTCAGGCCAATCTGCAATTCGTAAAGTTTCAATCCTTCTTGTGATGGATGTGTTTCTAGAGGGCGCGAGTATGGCATCAAGGAACATGCCTTCTATGCGGTTTCAATCCTTCTTGTGATGGATGTGTTTCTAAAGGTGCGTCTTGCTGATAAGCATAAAGCTGTACAGATGAAGGTTTCAATCCTTCTTGTGATGGATGTGTTTCTAAAGGCTTTATTACATTGCCATTTGCGGCAAATGTACCACCGTTTCAATCCTTCTTGTGATGGATGTGTTTCTAAAGGCCAGCGGCCACCTTACAGCCGGGAACAAGCAGGCAAGTTTCAATCCTTCTTGTGATGGATGTGTTTCTAAAGGGGCATTGCTGTGACAGGCGATGCCTTTTTTTTGCCTGTTTCAATCCTTCTTGTGATGGATGTGTTTCTAAAGGTCGAAAAGTAAAACGGGTGGGAATATAGGTCTATTTATTTTAAATACTACTTCTGATGTATTATTATCTAAATGTCTAGACTTCTCGCTTATGAACTATTTTTTTTTGTTGTTTCAATCCTTCTTGTGATGGATGTGTTTCTAAAGGACGCAATCCAGCCGAGGGGACTATTATCCTATTTTTGTTTCAATCCTTCTTGTGATGGATGTGTTTCTAAAGGTTAAAGTAGCTTAAAAGCTGAAGCGCCAGGAGATAAATTTTAAATACTTAATTTTATGGATGTGTTTCTAAA
>NZ_JAIUMX010000131.1:0-9191 GCF_022565315.1 Cyclonatronum sp.
GTCTGCATGCCTTCAACGCGCTCACGAAGGCGTGAAGTGGCAGCATAGGTTTCGAAATCGCCCTGCGCCTTAACCGCGCGGAGCAGCTCGTCGGAAACCAGGGTGCCGCTGCGGGTGGTATGAAGCTCTACAAAGAACTGATTGTTGCACCAGTCGCAGGCCTCAGCTTTCTGAAAACTGCCGCTGAGCAGCACGATAAAGCCGACCAAAAATGCCGTTTTTAATACTGTCGTTTTCATAAGAAAAAAAATTTGGTTGTTTTGAAACCCGCAGCCCGTTGTAAAAGCTGCGTTTATAAATAAGACTAAATAGTCTTTAATTAAAGGTAGGGGTTTGTTGTGCCGGGTGCAAATAATAATTAAGACTATTTTATCTTAATATGGTGTCGCCCACTGAAAACCGGCTGTTTTCCCCAAATAACAGGGAGGTACTGGCTCACGACCCTACAGCTGCTTCTTGCTTTCAGTCTTATTTTTTTGCTAATTGAAAAGAACTTTCTTCAACGAATTGCTTCATTATGAAAATTGGACTCATCTCAGACACCCACGATCATCTGCCCCATATCCGCAAAGCCATGAGCCTGTTCCGGCTTCAGGGCGTTTCGACCCTGCTGCATGCGGGCGACTTTTGCAGCCCGTTTGCCGTGCCCGAACTCGAAGGCTTCGAGCTGCACGCGGTTTTTGGCAACAACGACGGCGACGCCTACCGCATCCTTATGAAAATGGAAGGCATTGCAGCCGAGCATCACGCTGAGTTTGCCGACCTCACTTTCGGCGGACGCCGCATCGCACTGTATCACGGCACGCAGGAGGGCATTACCGAGGCGCTCGTAAAATGCAGGCTGTACGACCTCGTTGTGAGCGGGCACACGCACAGTCCGCACATCAAAACGGAGGGCAAAACGATGTGGGTCAACCCCGGCAGTGCGCACGGGTTCGGGGAGCGCGCAACCGTTGCGGTGTACGACACCGACGCACACGAAGCCGTAATCGCCGAGCTCTGAAGCTGAAGGTCCGGCACACCGTTGTTCCCGCTTTTTTATTTTTTTGGGCGAACTCCGTGCGCATCACTGTTTTTCATGGCAGTTCTTGCGTCCCAAGCCTGCGGCCAATCCCGTGCTTTTTGGGTCCATGCCGCCCTAACGCGCAAAACCGGGCGGCGCTTGAACTACCAGACGCTACTCCTCAGGGCCGGGAGAGCATCACCCTAAAGTCATCGCAGTCGGCCTGCGGCAGCAGGCTTGTGCGCAGGCCAAAGCGGCTCACTATCAGCGCGTTGAGCGCGGCCCGGCTCACGAAAAAATGGCTGAGGCTGCGTGCATCATCCTGAAGCTGATTTTGGGCGAAGCGTCCCGCTGATGCTTCGGCCTGCGCTTCCGGCCCTTCGAAAAGCTGCAACAGCCCGGACTGCTGCCCGCCAAGGAAATCGCGGACAAGCCGGTGCACCGAATCGCAGGGCACATCAAAGGTGTGGGTGAAGCTGCGCGGTGTGAGCACCCGCACGATCTCGCGCGGCAGGGCGCCGCCATTGTATGCCGCGCTGAAGCGGTACAGCAGCCGGTTGAGGGCACCTAAAGCAGCCCTTACCGGTGCGTGCCCCTTGAAGGCTCCGAACACATCCCCCTGAAAGCCATCGGGCACCGACATGCGCAGCTCAAGCCCGAGCGCATTTTCGGCCGGACGGCTGAGCAAAATGTAGTAGTAGGTTTCCGGGGATTTATTTGCGCTGTTGAAGGGCGGCCGGTGCAGCCGTATCAGGCGGTTTTCTTCGAGCAGGGCAGCGGTCTCATCAGGCAGCTCCTGCCAGCTGATGCGCGACACCTCACGGATCAGCCGGATAATCTTGCGCGAAACCGACTGCGGTCTGGCGCTGCGGTAGCTCAGCAGCCGGTTCCGGAGGTTGCCCGATTTCCCGACATAAAGCACCTCGCCGGCTGCCGACCAAAACACATACACGCCCGGCGATTTGGGCACGGCATCCCAGAAATCCGCGCCGAGGCGTTCGGCAAGCGGATTATCGGGCTTCAGCAGCCAAAGCTGTTCGCGGGGTACGGGCATGCTCAGAAATCGGGTTCAGGGTTGGAAACGCATCACCCTAAAATAAAACAAAAGAGTGACAGCTTCTGTCATCCAAAGTGAAGTTAATTTGGTTTTTAGGAAGACTGAAAAGCCCGGAAGCATTCAGGTTTCAAAGAAAACGCCAAATTTGCGCTTGAAATCCCAGCCGAATAGTCCCATATTGCACAGCCCGCAGATTACCTTTTTACCAAAAAAACATGTTGCACTCATCCTTTATTGAGCTCAATAAAGCAGCCTACAAACAAAATATTCAGTTTCTGAGAGAGCGGTTCGGACCCGACGTCACCTTTTCATCCGTCATAAAGGGCAACGCCTACGGGCACGGCATCGAAAACATCCTGCCCATGGCTGAGGCCGAAGGCATCCGGCATTTTTCGGTGTTCAGCGCGGATGAAGCCCTCAAAGCCCTGAACGCACGCAGCCGCGACAGTGAACTTATGATTATGGGGATGATTGATGATGACGAGCTCGCATGGGCTGTGGAGCACGACATCAGTTTTTATGTGTTTGAAATCGGGCGGCTGCAGGCCGCGGCGGAGGCGGCAAAGCGAATCGGAAAGCCGGCCCGTATCCATATCGAGCTGGAAACCGGCATGTACCGCACGGGCTTCAACCGCGAGGAGCTGCAGCAGGCCTTGGATTTTCTTGCGGATGAAAAAGAGCAGTTTATTATCGAAGGTATCTGCACGCATTTTGCCGGTGCGGAGAGCGTAACCAACTATCTGCGTATCAAAAATCAGATGAAGGCCTTCAGCAAGCTGCACCGCATGGTCGTCAAAAGCGGGCTACCCTATCGCATGTGCCATACGGCCTGCTCGGCGGCAGCCATCCGCTATCCCAAAACGCGCATGGATATGGTGCGCATCGGCATTGCGCAGTACGGCATGTGGCCCAACCGCGAGACCTACCTTTTTGATGTGGTGGAGCGCAACGGCGACGAACTTTCGGAGAACCCGCTGCGGCGCGTAATCAGCTGGAAAAGCCGGGTGATGAGCATCAAATCGGTGCCGGCGAACCGCTTTATCGGCTACGGCACAAGCTACCTCACCAACACCGAAACCAAAATTGCGACCGTGCCCGTGGGCTACACGCACGGTTTCAGCCGGAACCTCAGCAACCTCGGCCGGGTACTGATCGAGGGCAAGCGCGTGCCTGTGATCGGCGTAGTGAACATGAACATGATGATGGTGGATGTGAACGGCATCGAGGGCGTACAGAAAGGCTCGGAGGTGATCATTATCGGAGAGAAAAACGGCATCGACATGACCGTTGCTTCGTTCTCGGAGCTCACCAACATGCTGAACTACGAAACGCTCGCCCGGCTGCCGGAGAAGATTCCGCGGTTTGTGGTATAGGAATCAGCTTTCTATAAATTTTGGGGTGACACAAACGCTGGTATCAACCACGATCATGGCCGGTCCTGCGTTATTGCCTCACGAATTTCCTGCAGATTCAGAGATCCTTTTGCCTGTAGCCTGATCTGTTTAGCTCTTGCAATAATTTGGTCCGGTGTTTTTCGATCGGCTTCAAGTGATTGCTTCAGGCAGGTAATCACTTCATTTTCTAAACTGCGCTGATTTAGCGCTGCTTGTTTTAGGAGTTTCTCGTAAATGTCGTCGGGGACATCCCGCAGGGTAATTTTGTTTGGCATGGCAAACCCGCCTGGTTAGGTTGAAAAACTTAACTGCAAAATGCAGGCACGCATTTCGGACCTTAATTTTCTTTTTGATTATCAAAGGTAAACCCTTCGTCAGAATTCTGAAAAGATAACATTTCAGCAGAATGGTTCTGACTCAGATAAATGTTTGAAGAAAAAAATTTATGACTCTTATTTCTTCAATCACTATCTCCAAAATCAGACTAAATTTCCCGGTATATGGCACCGCACTCAGAAACATCATCCCGCTACTACGAAGAAGTCGCCTCCTACTACGACGATGACGCCCGTGATTTTGAGCAGCGCTATGAGGTAAATCCCGTGCTGCAGCGCATCCGCGGGGCGTTTCGGGAAATCACGGAGCGGCAGCCGTTCACGCAAGCGCTGGAAATCGGCTGCGGGCCCGGTTTTGATGTTGAATATTTTGCGGCCCGCTACCCCGACCGGCAAGTCTCGGCCATTGATGTGTCGCCCGGCATGATTGAGCTCGCGAAAAAACGATGCGATGCGGCCGGGCTCAGCAATGTGCACTTCGGTGTCGGCTCGGTGGAAGACATCCCGGCCCAATTCCCGGATACCTGCTTCGACCTCATTTTCGTTTATTTCGGCGGGCTCAACACCGTCTTCGATCTCCGCAAAGCTGCCGAAGACCTGCGCCGCGTTTGCACCCCTGATGCCCGGCTTGTGCTCACTTTTGTGAACCGGTACTACCTCACCGAAATCCCGCTGTGGCTGCTAATGCGCCGTTTCGACAAAGCCTTCGAGCGGATCACCAACCGCTGGCGCGGCTACTCCGATCACCGCAAAATTCCAAGCCGGCCCTACTCGGCCGGTGACATCCGCCGGGCCTTCGGTCCCGATTTTGAGCTGGGCTACCATCGGGGCTTCAGCCTGCTTTACCCGGCCTGGTACCGCTCGCATCTGCTCCCCAAACTCGGCGGCACAGCCGAAAAATTATGGCGCCTTGATAACCTCCTCGCCAAAACTCCGCTCTGGAATACCGGCGAGTACAGCCTGTACGAAATGCGGATGAAGAACCCCTAAACTCAGACCGACGCCCGGATGGCTTCTTCCGCGCCGGGATACTGGTTCGGAAAATTCCGGATGAGAGGCTCCCGGCTCCGCACATCCATCGAGAAAGTCAGGGCTTCGTAAACGGTCCGGCCGAATTTCCGGCGCAGCTGTTCTTCCGGCATACTGCTGATTTCAGCCGCGCAGATGCCCGCCGTGAGTCGGATAAACTCCGCGTGGGTCACCTGCGGGCAAGCACACAAATTGTAGATTTTCCCCTGATGCTGCCTGCCGAGCGCGACCGAGCAGATCTGCGCGGCACAATCGTCCACATGAATCAGGCTCATCAAATTTTGACCGCTTCCGAACTGTGTGATGCTGCCGCTCTCCCGGGCGGCCCGCGCATAAAACTGCTGAAACCAGGAGCCGCGCCCGATTACCCAGGGCGGACGCACGACCGAAACCGGGATTTCGCCGCCCCGCGCACCGAGAAACGGATGCTCGGCTTTCACATAATCCCGCTGAAAGGCGATGGGGTTGAGCGGTGCGCTTTCATCCGTGGGCTGCGTGCCACGGTCGCCGTACACCAGGGTTCCGGAAACATAAACCAGATGCGGCGCCTGCGGCAGCCCGCGGAGCCAGCCGGTAAGCCGCTCCGATGCGCGCCTCCCCTGATGCCCCGCCCACCAGCGCGAAAGCCGCCGCCGCCCCGGAATGCGAGCCAGATGAATGATGGCATCCGGCAGGTCGGCTTCCAGCTGCCGCCAGTCGAAGCTGCGGATATCGCCCGAAACGGATTTTGCGCCCTCCGGCAGAGGCGTATTCCGCACCAGTCCGGTCACCCGAATTTCCATCGCAAGCAGCTGACGCACAACGGCTTCCCCGATAAATCCGCCCCCGCCCAGCACCCAAACGTGCGGCTGTTTAAAGGGAGAGGAATTTGTTGTATCGGTGGAAGGCATCCCGCTCTGATCTAAATTTGAGGCCATAAATCAGCTCAGTTTTTTTCGGATGGAAACAGCTGCGCTTCCGGCAGGGAGTCCGCCAAAGCGGCGCATGCGCTCTGCAAAAGCCTGCTTCACCTGCGGCCGGTGATCGCGCGTGTGCAGCTTAATTCGGTGCGCATCCCACAGCAGTCCGCCGGTGCCGCTCTGCAGGCCGGCGCGCTTCCACACGGCCGACCAAAAAAACATCAGCAGCAGGTTGAACCGGCTCAGCAAACCTTTCTTCGCAGGCATTTTCTCAGCCCCGCTTTCTTCCGGAAGCCGGGCATTCGGGAAGTGCGCCTTCATCCAGTGGTTGTGGCTGCGGATGTGCTTCGTGCCCGGCTTTAGGCTCACTTTCCGCAGGAAGAGCAGCTGGAAGGCCGTGTAAAAATCGCGCTGCCAGTGCACCTGCTGCGCATTTTCGGCCAGCACGTAATTCGCACAAACCGAGCTGCCCCGGCCGGCAAGCAGGCTCACGGCCCTGATCCACGCATAGGCCAGCCAGCTGCGGTTTTGGGCCGCCACAACGAGCAGGTCGAGGTCAGGCTGCGCGTCGAGTCCGCTGCCGTGCGCCGTGCCGCCGGAGTAATACAGACCCCTCACCCAGGGCGAAGCCATCACAAGCCGCAAAAGCCGGGCATGCCGCCGCCGTACCCGCCCTGCTTCCTCCGCCTGATCCGGCTGCGGCTGACCGCTCACCGGCCGGAGCCGAAGGAGTCCGTTGCTCTCAGAAAGGGCATCATCCCGGTATGCGAGCAGTTCGACGAGTGCCTGCGAAAAGGCCTCGAAACTGAGCTTCACGCCGCTTAGCGAGCGGTGCAGCTTCCGGCGCGTGATGCCCGCCCCGAATACATCGGCATAAGCAATGCCCGCCAGGATAGCGGTATGTGTATCGGGCGCATGGTGTTGGCTCGGCTCGCCCAGCAGGTGAAATGCCCGCTTCTGATGGGTGAGTTTTCGGGTGATGCGCTCCGTGGCCGAAATGCAGGCTTCGCTGCCGAAGCGCTGCGCCATGGCCCGGCCCGCTCCGCTGAGGTCGGCTGAGGTCCGCTCCTGAAGCTGCATCATGCCCGAAGTGATGGACGCTGCCGAGGTTCCGTCGGCCGTTACAGCCCATTTCCCGGCCACTTCCTGCAGTGCCGCATCCTGTGAAATCAGCACCGGTATTTCATTGGCCAGCGCATCCATCACCGGAAGCCCGAAGCCTTCGATATGGCTCACAAGCACGAGTCCGGAGGAAAACGCGAGCAGGTCCTGCATGCGGGCTTCGCTCACGAAACCGGCGTAGGTCACGCCCGCTGTGCCGGCTATCAGGCGGCGGATGCGGCGGGTCCAGGCCGCGGGACCGTGCAGGCGGCCTGCCAGGACCAGCGATACCGAGCGCTGTTTCCGAACCTCACGAAAAGCAAGCAGCATGTTTTCGAAGTTCTTTTTCGGCTCCAGATTGCCGATGTAAAGCAGGTAAGGCTCCTCATGGACCGGTACCGGACTTTGCAGCTGAAGCGGCGGAGCCGGCGGATGAACCAGAATGCGGTCGGCCGCAAAGCCGGTGTGCCGGATGATGCTCTGCCGCGAAGTTTCGCTCACGGTTAGGATGAAGCTCGCGTTGCGGAGGGTGTGCGAAAGCCGGTGCCGGTACCAGCTGCGCATTTTGCGGCTGTAAAACTGCGGATGGCTCAGGAAGGACAGGTCATGCAGGGTAACCGCAGCAGGGTAGGGCCAGGCGGGCGGCATAAAATAATTCGGAAAGAAACCGGCATCGGCGGTAATGTTGGGACGGTTGCCGGCGAGGGTCAGGTTCAGCTCCCGGTGATAGCCCGGCGGGTTCAGAACTTCCCCCTCCGCTTCACCACCGGCCTGTTCGGGGTGCCAGCAGCCGGGCGAGCAGATCACCGTATTGCGTGCAGCGAGCGCGGAAACGAGGGCGCGGGTGTAACGTCCCGTACCCGAGGCAACCGGCCGTACGCTTGTTGTATCTGCAAAAAGTGTTCTCATAAGCTGCGGGCTTCCTTCGTTAAAATAGGCGTTTGGGTCAGAACAGGTCTGCCGCTGCATTCATTCAAAATAATTTAATCCGGCCCTTTGCTGAATTGATTCAGGCCGGGGGATGTTTACCTTGCCCGAAAGCCGACATCACCCTAAAACACACGACCTTGCATCTCAACAAAACTTCCTTCCGGCAGTATTTCCGGATTCTGACGTACGCCCGGCCTTACCTCGGGCGCCTGCTGTTTGCGCTTGCGGCTTCCCTGCTTGCCACCCTCGTGTGGCTGGCCGTACCGCTCGGGCTGCGCGAACTACTCGATGCGGTTTTTGACGGCGGCAACCGGGAGCTGCTCAACACCGTCACTTTTGTGCTGATTGGTCTTTTTGTGATGCAGGCCTTTCTCGGCTTTTGGGGCAGCTACCTGCTCGACTGGATCGGGGAGCGGGTTGTGGCGGACCTGCGCCGGGAAGTGTACGAACACCTGAGCCGGCTGAGCCTGCGTTTTTTCTCGAATCAGCGGCTGGGCGAAATCACCTCCCGCCTCACCAACGATGTGGGCGCCATCCGCGACGCCGTAACCGGCACGCTCTCTGAGGGCCTCACGCAGACTATCAGCCTGATCGGCTCGGTCGGCCTCATGGTGTACCTCAACTGGCGTTTGAGCCTGGTCATTTTCGTGACCGTGCCGCTCATTACCCTCGCGGTGCGCTACTTCGGCGGCCTCATCCGCAAACTTTCGCGCGACGTGCAGGACCGCCTCGCCGATACGACCTCCATCGCTGAAGAAGCCCTGGGCGCGATTCAGTCCGTAAAATCCTTCGCCCGGGAGAACTACGAGGTAGGCCGCTACCACGACAAAGTTGAAGAACTTTTTGTGACCTCCCGCAAACGGGTGCTGTACAGCAACCTGTTCTGGTCGGCTGTCGCTGTGATGTTCCTCAGCACCATGATCGTGATTTTCTGGTACGGCGGCACCGAAGTGCTGGCCGGCCGGCTCACCGCCGGTGATCTGGTGGCCTTCATCTTCTTTGCGTTCAACATCGGGCGCTCACTCGGCGGCATGGCGCGCGTGTACGCGGTGTTCAGCAGCGCGGTCGGGGCATCGGAGCGCATCTTCGGCCTGCTGGAGGAAGTGCCCGATATCGAAGACAAGCCCGGCGCAAAAGCGCTCACCTCTGTTGAGGGCGCGGTGGCTTTTGAGGAGGTCTCCTTCGGCTATGATGCCGCGCAGCCGGTGCTGGCGGACATCAGCTTCAGCTGCAAACCGGGTGAAATCATCGCCCTTGCGGGACCAAGCGGGGCGGGCAAAACGACCATGCTGAGCCTGATACCGCGGTTTTATGAAGTCAGCTCGGGGCGCATCACCCTTGATGGTACCGATATCCGCGAACTGCCGCAGCGCAACCTGCGGGAGTTCATCGCGGTGGTGCCGCAGGATATTCACCTGTTCGGCACGAGCATTCGGGAGAACA
>NZ_JAIUMX010000132.1:0-8724 GCF_022565315.1 Cyclonatronum sp.
ACAATCAGTGGGGTCTGTTCTACTCCGGTTCTTTGGGCTGGGAGCTTACCCGCGAGCGTTTCCTTGAGAATGTTGACTGGCTCGATCAGTTTCAGCTTCGTGCCAGCTACGGTGTAACCGGTAACTCTGAAATCGCCAACTTCGCTTCCCGCTCTCTGTTTGGCAGCTCCGGAACCTACAATGGTGTATCCGGCCTGCGTGCTACGCAGCTGGGTAACAACCTGCTTACCTGGGAAGAAGCCAGCACCGTTAACCTCGGTTTAAACTGGGCATTGTTTGAAGGCCGTATTTATGGTGCAGTTGATGTGTACCGTACCATCAACGACCGTATGCTTCTTAACGACTTCCTCTTCTCTGATTCCGGATTCGGCTCTTTCTCAAACAACATTGGTAAAGTGCGCAATCAGGGTGTTGAGATTGAAGTAGGTGGTACTCTTGTAAACTGGAATGGTCTTCGCTGGACCTCTGACTTCAACATCACTTTCCAGGATAACGAAATCCTGAATCTTGGTGCTGATTCTCCGGAGTTCCGCATTATCAACGGGGTTCGTTATGACGTAGGCCAAAGCATCTTTGCTGAGCGCCTGTTCCGCTTTGCCGGTGTAAACCCTGCCGACGGCCGTGGTATGTGGTTCGACCGTAACGGTGAAATCACCTACAGCCCAACAGAAGAAGACCTCGATTTCGTAGGAGAGGCATTCCCTGATGTAATTGGCGGATGGAACAACACCATCTCTTACGGCGGATTTACCCTTGACGTGTTCTTCCAGTTTAACCTTGGTCAGGACAGCTTCAAGCAGCAGGAAGGTTTCTTCCTCGACGGTACCATCTTCCGTGGCCGCGGCCTTACCCGCCGTACGCTCGACAGATGGCAGCAGCCCGGTGATATCACCGACATGCCTAAAGCGTCTGCCCGTCAGTCTGAAGGCGGATCTGATGCCGACTTCTTCTTTACGGCCTCTACCTGGCATCTCGAAGACGTGGGATACATTCGTCTGAAATCTGCTTCGCTCTCATATCAGGTACCTACCAATATCGTAAGCCAGATTGGCCTTTCAAACGCACGCGTATTTGTTCAGGGGCTTAACCTGATTACCTGGACCAACTACCGCGGTCTCGACCCTGAAATTTTAGTGGTTGCGAATGCACCATTCCCGCAGCCGCGTATTTACTCTGCTGGCGTTTCTCTGCAATTCTAATTTTTAGAACAGATAATTATGCTTAAAAAAATTGCCACTTTAGCAGCACTGGGTCTGGGCGCCTTTACTTTCTACGCCTGTGACTCACTGCTGGATACCGAACCGAGACAGTCTATCAGTCCGGAAGTTGCGTTAAACGACATCACGGGTATCCGTGGTATCGCTGCCTCCGCGTACAACCGGCTGATCAGCACTACTGCCTACACCAATACCCGCATCGCTGCACCAGAAGTGCTTGCCGATAACGGTGTGCAGAATCCAACCAATAACCCTTCCGGCCGTTACGTGTCAGAAGCGATTAACGCAGTTGGAACCGGTGTTGGCGGATGGGGTCTTTACTACCCTATGATTAACGATACCAACTACATTATCACAGCTATTGATGGTGTAGATGCCCCGGAGAATGAGCGTAACCGTATTAAAGGTGAAATGCTCTTTCTGCGTGCCCTGGCCTATCATGACCTTGCCAAGTCTTACGGCTACGAGCCGGGTCGTGAAATAAATGGCTGGAATCACTCAGTGATTATCCGTACTACGCCTACTCTTGTTGTAGAAGATGCTCAGACCGCACGTGCACGCGCTTCTAACGTAGAAGTGTATGAGCAGATCGAAAGAGATTTGCTTCAGTCTATTCAGCTGCTCGATCAGTTTGGCAGTACAAACCGTTTCCTGGGCAACCGGGCTGCGGCTGAGGCACTTCTTGCACGGGTTTACCTGTACTGGGGTCGTTATGCTGATGCTGCTGAGTTTGCTACACGGGCAATGGATCGCCCGCTTGGTGCAGCTCTCGCAACAGCTGCTCAGGCACCGACGATCTTCAACTCAACAAACACAGCCCCTAACCGTGAAGCGTTTTTTGAAGTACGTATTACTTCGAATGATTTTGGAGGTGCCGTGAACAATTCTCTTTCAGCACTGTTTACTCCCGCGCAATGGTTTGATATCGTTCCTTCTGAGGAGCTGATCGCAATCTATGACTCAAGCAGAGACGTACGTTTGCGCGCCGACAATGAAGGCCGTGTAACCGGATGGTACAGCAACCGGCGTGAGCTTGCCAACGGCAACCTCGTGCCTGCTCAAACACATACCCTCAAGTTCAATCAAACGGTTGAAGGTGCCGGAAGCTTTATCGACAACACTCCGGTACTGCGTTTTGCTGAAGCTTTGCTGAATCGTGCTGAAGCCTTTGCCCGTTTGGGGCAGGATGCCAATGCACTGGCTGATCTCAACCTCCTTCGCACAAATCGCGGATTGCTGGCTGTTGATCTCTCAGGTTTCGAATTGCTTGAAGAGATTTTGGTTGAGCGCCGCCGTGAGCTTGCTTTCGAAGGCCACCGCTGGTTCGATCTGAAGCGACTGAACAGGTCGCTTGAAAAGCCCGAAGCTTCCGGAGTAGGAATTATCCCATCTGACGATTTCAGATGGCTGAGTGCTGTTCCTACCTCTCAGGTTGTTGCAAGCAATGGCGTTATTCTTCAGAATCCCGGCTACGCCGCTGAAGACTAAACACCCTATTTTCTATAACCGACAAAACGATTTATGCTATGTTAAATAAACTGATAATCCTCGTTGGTTTTGCAGTAGCCGGGCTTTTTCTTACTTCCTGTTTTGACGACAACGTAATCACTTACGATGGCCCGCTTCAAATGGAAATTAAGCCTGGTGATGTTTCTGCAGCCAA
This sequence comes from Cyclonatronum sp., assembly GCF_022565315.1. Classification (NCBI taxonomy): domain Bacteria; kingdom Pseudomonadati; phylum Balneolota; class Balneolia; order Balneolales; family Cyclonatronaceae; genus Cyclonatronum; species Cyclonatronum sp. Next base: position 2,881 of record NZ_JAIUMX010000132.1, read on the forward strand.
CATTCAGCAGGGGCAGCCCATTACGGTGAGCGTTCAGCTCATCGGGCCCCTCCAGACACAGACCCACAGAGGCTCTTTCGCTTTTATGCCGGAGGAATCATTTGCAGTTCAGTCTCAGAATTTTGGAGGCGTATCAGAAGGTACGTTTCTGTATGATATTGAGTACGGAACGCACTTTTCTCTGAGCGGATGTGATTTCACAAGCTCCAATATCTGTGAGTTTGAAATTACTCCGGCTGACAGCCTGGTTAAAGACTTCGTTCTGAGCTGGAACCTTGATAACGTTTCAACAAGAAGCCGCAACACGGTTGTTTTTGAGCTGCAGGATGCACCTGCAGGCGCTGCATACCGCGTTGCCCCGAACCTCACCCGCAGTGTTGTTCAGGGTACCCGCGGTGCCAACTAAGCTTTAAACAGCTTCTGATCCAAAAGGCCGCTTCGTACAGCACGAAGCGGCCTTTTTTCTTGACCGCTTAAACCCGCTTCAGGATCTTTATCAGCTGAAGCTGTTCGGCATAAAATGGTATAATGAACAAGCATTGGATACGTTAAACGAAAGTAATCTGCCGCTGTGTTGTAAAGCAGGGGCATCTATGTAAATCATTGATAACGGTGTACATCCTCAGTTTTCTATTTCTTATTATCGGTATGTTTCATCTGAATTAACTCCATCCGCTTTTTATGTTCTGCAAAAAATCAACACTATTCACCATTCTTGCAGCAATGCTGTATTTCACGTTTGCCGGATCGGTACAGGCCCAGGATATGGCACAGCGTGGCAATGTAGAAAACCTTATTCGTGGCAACTCGGTAATTATCACCGCTCCTCTTCGGGCTTCAGGCGTAATGGGTAGCCCGTATTTTACAGATGCATGGCTTGCTGCGGATATCCATCTCAATAACGGGCAGGTTCTCGAAGATGTCCGTTCCAGGTATAACATCTGGAGTGATGCCATTGAGGTTGTGCACAGAGCTGATACGCTTCAGCTTAGTGAGGTGCTTGTAAGAGGATTTACTTTTATCATGCCGGGTGGCAACGAAATTAGTTTCCAGAACAGAATTGGCGTAATGCCCGGAGAATTTGGCCGGAACGCGTATCTGCAGGTGCTGCACAGTGGTGAGCAGGCAGGTGTGTACAAGCGGCACAGCCGCGTGATTCGCGAAGCACAGCAGGGAGCATCCGGTTTTGGATTTGTTGAACGACACGACAGCCTTGAGCCCCGTGAAATGCTGCTTTTTAAAGATGAAAACGGTGAATTTCACCGCGTAAGGCTTAACCGCAGGAACGTGCTTCGCCTGTTTGGTGATCACAGCAATGCCATACGCGATTATGCACGACAAAATAATCTCGATTTCAGTTCAGAGAGAGATTTTGTCCGGCTCGTACAGCATTACAACACCTTGCTGTAGCACGATATCCGATTTATAAGTACTGAATTACAAAAAAGGCCGGCTGTTTTCACAGTACCGGCCTTTTTTTGGCTTCAGAAGGTAGTTTACTATCCAAATGCTGCTCAGCTTTGTACTGGCAGCGGATCTTTGGAATAAAGAGCATGGTTCATCAATACCTGATGGGTAGCCACTTCACTTTGATCTGCTTCTTTAGTTACACGGGTATATTGGCTGTCAGGCCCGAGTTCCCATCGCTGCTGGTTGTCGTTGAGCTGTACCTGAAAAATAAAGCGCAGGTATTTCTTCAGCTGAAGATTTTCGACCGGGGTGATGGCTTCCACACGTGCATCCAGGTTCCGGTGCATGATATCGGCTGAGCCAATCAGGTAAACGTGCTCTTCGCCGTGCCGGAAATAGTAAATACGCGAGTGTTCCAAAAACCGGCCAATTACAGAATGCACCCTGATATTTTCACTCAGCCCTTTAAGGCCGGTTTTTAACCGGCAAACACCGCGCACAATCAGGTCGGTTTTTACACCCTGCGAACTCGCATAGTACAGCAGCTGTATAAGCTGCGGATCTTCAAGGCTGTTCATTTTCAGGATGATGCGCGACGGCCCGCCATTCTGTGCCGCTTCGACCTCATGCATGATGTAATCAAAAATACGGGTACGAAGATAATTCGGGGCTACCAGCAACTTGCGATAGGTCTGATTTGGCGCATAGCCCGTGAGAAAATTAAACAGGTCGGAAACATCTGAAGTCAGTTCCGGGTCGCAGGTGAACAGACCCAGATCTTCATACAAATTTGCCGTGCCGGGATGATAGTTGCCGGTTCCTATATGTGCATACCGGCGGAGCATTTCACCTTCATCACGCACAACTACGGTAACTTTTGAATGAATTTTCAGGCCGGGTATCCCGTAGGAAACGTGAATACCGGCTTTCTCAAGTTTGAGCGCCCACTCCATGTTTTGTTGTTCGTCAAAGCGCGCTTTTAGCTCAACGAGTACCGCAACCTGCTTGCCGGCATCAACGGCTTTAATGAGGGCGTGCATGAGGGATGAGTCGGTTGAGGTGCGGTACAGGGTTTGCTTGATCGCCAGCACTTTCGGATCTGCAGCAGCTTCCTGAACAAAACGCTCCACTGAGCTGCTGAAGCTGTGGTAGGGATGATGTACCAGGATGTCTTTAGCCCGGATGATGCTGAAAATATCGCTGCTGCCTTCTTCGCCTGTACTCCGAAATGCCGGATGCAGCACAGGGTTCCAGCTGCTGTACTTGAGCTGATCAAACCCCTTAACCTTGCCCAGCTGCATACAGTCGGCAAGTCCGATGGAGCCTTTCATCTCAAACACGTCAATAGGCTTCACATCCATGCGGTCCATCAAAATTTCTTTAATATGAACCGGCATGTCGGCCTCAATTTCCAGACGGACCACATCTGCAAAGCGCCGCTCGCGGAGTTCTTCTTCAATCAGTTCAAGCAGGTCGTCGGCTTCTTCTTCGTTGCGTTTCAGATCTGCGTTTCGGGTTACCCTGAAAATATGAGCTGATTGTACGGTAGCGCCCGGAAACAAATCCCCCATGCGTTCCCTGATAATGTGGTCGATATTAATAAGTATTGCTTTGGAAGCGGTGTTCTCAATGGTAAACCAGCGCGGACGGTTGTCGGGCACCTTAATTCGGGCAAAGATGCTTTCACCTGTTGCATCATCGGCGATCTCCAGTGCGAAAGATCGGCTTTTATTTGAGATAAAGGGGAAGGGGTGCGCCTGATCAACAATAAGCGGGGTGAGAATAGGGTAGAGCTGCGAATCGAAGTAGTCGTTTACTTTTTTTCGCTCTTTCTTGCTGAGCTCAGCAAAATTTCGGAATTCGATTTTATGCTCTTTAAGGCGGGGCACGATTTCATCAAAAAAGCAGCTGCGGTAATCCTGAATCATCACCTTTACTTTTTTGCGGATGGCTTTTAACTGTTCAAAAGGCGTGAGACCGTCAACAGAAGGTTCGTTAACACCGGCCTGCAGCTGCCGTTTCAGGCCGCCTACTCTTTTCTGAAAAAACTCGTCGAGGTTACTGCAAACTATGCCAATAAATTTGGCCTGCTCCAGCGGAGGATTCGCCGGGTTGCGGGCTTCATCCAATACCCGGAAGTTGAAATCGAGCCAGCTTAATTCGTAGTTATGAAAATACTCCGGCCCGTGAAGTTCAAGGTCGGTACCCGAAATAAGTTTAAAATTGTTCTTTTGGATTTTTTCAGGCTCAATAGGTTGGCGCCTGCTCTTTTGGTATGCAGTAGGATCGAATGATTCCCGGTCAGGACTCAGATCATCGTTTTGATCAGTTAAAATTTTGCTCATGCTGATATGGCGTAAAGTTGATATGTATGTGCTGAAGATAGAGAACAAAAGGGCAGTTCAAAAAAGAAAGCGCACAGAATCGGGATTATTGAAGCAGATTTAGTATCATAAAGTCCGTTTTAAGAAAAGATATTTCGGATAGCCCGGATTGCTGCACGTCCGTAAAGCAGGTTGCCGTCGCCTGTTAGGCTGTCTTACTGAGGATTTAAGCTACCTGTACATTTTATTTACGAGGATTGTTTACATGAGCGACTATGCAGTAATGCTGATGTCCTTTGCGGGAGGCGTTGCGCTTTTTTTGCTTGGGATGAAAATGCTGACCGACGGACTCAAGCTGGCAGCGGGGGATACGCTCCGGAACCTGCTTTCCAAATATACCTCAACACCTCTCAAAGGCGTACTCAGCGGTGTGCTTATTACGGCTATGGTGCAGTCGTCGAGCGCGGTCATTTTTGCGACCATCGGATTTGTGAACGCCGGGCTGATGACCCTGCTTCAGGCTACTTACGTTATTTTTGGCAGCAATGTGGGCACTACGCTCACCGGCTGGATTGTGGCAACGGTCGGGTTCCGGCTGAACCTGCAGCTTATGGCCCTGCCGCTGCTTGCCGTAGGCATGGCCATCTGGCTGTCGAAAGGGAATTCCAAAACCGGCGCGCTGGGGCAGGCGCTGGTTGGCTTCAGCATTTTCTTTTTGGGGATTGATGTACTCAAAACCACCTTTGAGAGCCTTGCGGGCGATGTACCTTTCGACCGCTTCGGCACTGGATTTAGCGGGATGGCTCTGATGTTTGTGATCGGGATACTGCTCACTTCGGTGATGCAGTCTTCCAGCGCTGCTATCGCCGTGGTAATCACGGCAGTAGCAACGGGCGTTATCCCGATTCACGCGGCTGCCGTGCTGGTAATCGGAGCCGATATCGGAACCACTTCAACCGCACTTTTTGCAGTTGTGGGCGCAACGGCCAATGCCAAACGCGCAGCAATGATACATGTGCTGTTTAACCTGCTGAAGGGGCCCATCGCGCTGCCTTTTGTGGGGCTTTACCTCGCAGGTATTTTTTGGATATTCGGACCCGAGCTGAGCCCGGCGGTTACCATTGCCGTGTTTCATACTACGATTAAACTTACCGGGCTGATCGTTTTGCTTCCCTTCGCCAAAATGCTGACGTCCTTTCTGGAAACCCGGTTTAAGGAAACCGAACAGCAGCCCGGAACCACCCGCTACCTCGACGATAACATCCTCGCTACGCCATCCCTGGCACAAAGCGCCCTTATATTCGAGCTAAAGCGGATCGGGCGGAAGTCCCGCAAGCTCATTACCGGCTCCCTCAAGAAAAAACGCAGCATAGCTGAACTGCGGCAGGATGATGAGGTGATTCACGAACTAAGCTTCCTTACCGGGGAATACATCCAGAAAATGCAAAGCAGGGATTTGGGGGAAGAGGCTCAGGAAATGCTGCCCGGTGCCCTCAGGGTGATGCAGTACTTCAGCGAGGCGCGGCAGCATGCGCTGGAATCAGCCGCCATCGTGCAGTCGGGGGTGAAGCTGCCGGCCGAGGTAGAAGAAAGCATTAAAATCCTGAAAAAGCTGCTGCGCTCATTCATGAAGCAGGCTGATTCCGAAAAAGCAGGCTTTTCGATTACCGAGCTGGCTAAGCTGGTTCAACAGCTTGAGAGTTCCTACGAGTCAGCAAAATCGACCGTGCTCAAGGCCGGCAGTTCCGGCACCATACCCATTTCGGAAATGGTGGTGCTGCACGATATCATACGGGGCTACCGCCGCAGCTGGGATCAGTGTTTCAAAGCGGCCATGTACATGGATGGCTTCAACAAGCTGATTGATCACGAGCCGGGAACCGGACCCGCACTGATGGAACCGGAGCAGCAGGATTAGACCTGCGAAAATCGGGTTCAGGTCCCGGTACGCATCCCGCTTAAAATAAAAAGCCGGTTCCTCTTTGGAGAAACCGGCTTTTCTTTAAAACGGTTGGGTTGCCTTTCAGGCTGTCTGTAGCGCAGGTACGTTGCGGCGAACAAGCTCGAAAGAGCCGAACATTACGGTAGTGAAGAACAGATCGCCAAGCAG
>NZ_JAIUMX010000133.1:0-8602 GCF_022565315.1 Cyclonatronum sp.
ACATCACGTATGATTTAGAGCAGCTATGGAGACGGATTTTGTTCAGTATTTGTGTATCCAATACCGATGATCATTTAAGAAATCACGGGTTTATTCTTACGAAGAAAGGGTTGATCTTGAGTCCGGCATACGACATTAATCCTAATCCTAATGGCTACGGGCTTTCTCTCAATATTGATGAGCAGGATAACAGGCTGCAAAAGGATATAGCGCTCAGCGTTGCACCTTTATTCAGGTTAACCCAAACTAAAGCCATTCAGATCGCCGCGGAAATTGAACAGGTTGTCAAGAGCTGGAGAACAGAGGCCGAAAAAATACATATTGGCAAAAGAGAAATCGAAGAAATGTCGTCTGCATTTCTGCCTTATGCATAATCAGACCTGTCCTCGGGCAGAGTAGCCACTGCACCGGATGATTCAGTACCGGCTGTGACGAATGCTGTTCATCCCTGTTGATTTTATGTGAGGTGAGCAGGCTGTATTTTTTAGCCAATCCGATACATCTAACATATTTCTATGTTACTTACCGCTCCCATCAGAAAAACACTCCTCAAACACCTGGCCGGGTGGCTGGTTGCGCTCTTAATTCTCGCCATTAATGTGCATCAATCGTACGACCCGAACGAAGAAGTCGCACGACTTGAGCCTCTTTTGGTAGTACTTTTGCTGTGGGTGTGTATCATTGCGGCAAGTTATCTGAGCCTTTTCCTGCACACGTATTATTTTAAACGGGGGAAGTATGTTCAGTATGGAATCACGTTTTTAGCGGGGGCTGTATCGGTCGCGATGGCTTTCCGTTTTGCGGGCGAGTTTATGCTGGATACCGGTTTTGTTCAAACCGCAATTACTGACGTGATCAGTTTCAGCATTGTGATGGCTTTGGCCCTGGGCGTGCGCTATGCGAAGCGAGGCATCATAGATCAGTACCGCCTACAGAAAACGGAGGCCCTGCTCCTTAAATCAGAGCTTGAAACCCTGAAATCACAACTCTCCCCCCATTTTCTGTTCAATACGCTGAATAACATTTACGGAACCAACCTTGACGATCCGGAGAAAGGTTCGGAAATGATTCTGCACCTTGCCGAGCTGTACCGCTACTTCCTCGATATTCAAAAAAAAGAACGGGTTTCACTTAAAGAAGAGCTCGCGTTTATCCGTCATTATGTGGAGCTTGAAAAACTCAGGCTTACGGAAAACAACCATATCCATTTCCGGTCTGATATCACCAACCCCGACACCAAAATCGCTCCCCTCCTGCTTATGCCCCTCATTGAGAATGCCATCAAATACGGCTGCTTTCCTGGTGGTCAGTCCGTTGTTGATATCGATATTGTGTGTAAAGACGGGGTGCTGAACCTCTCAACCCGAAACAGCTTTGAGCCGGGTCGCAAAGTGGTTTCTTCCGGCAACGGACTGAGCAACCTGAGCCGCCGGCTCTCCATTCTGTATCCGGATCGCTTTACCCTGCACAGTGAACCACAGGATAAGATGTGGCTCGGCAAGCTGAGGATTACCTTATGATTCGTGTTTTGATTGTTGATGATGAAGCCCCGGCGCATAAAGTGCTGGAAACCTATTGCGGGAGGGTTTCAGATCTTCGGATTGTCGGGAACTGTTATGATGCCACCTCGGCCCTGAACCTGCTGCGTGAGCAGGATGTCGATCTGATGTTTCTGGACATTCAGATGAGCGACCTCACCGGCCTTGAGCTGCTTCAAACGCTGGAGAAGCCTCCGCAGGTCGTTCTTGTTACCGCATACGCCGAATATGCTTTAGAAAGCTATGATTTTGGGGTATCCGACTATCTGCTGAAGCCCGTTCGCTACGCACGCTTTCTACAGGCCGTGGAAAAAGTCCGCAAACGATTGCAGCACAATACTATAGAAACAAATACCCCTTTGCCGGAAACACGCCCTGAAAAAGCAGCCGATACCGATGCCTTCACCACGGTTGAAGAAGAAGGCGTACTCCGGCGGATTCCGCTCCCTGAAATCCTTTGGGCGGAATCGGCAGCTAACTATGTAAAACTGCATACCGCCGGTTCGGTGCATACCAAGCGCATCACGCTGAGCGAACTCGAAACCCTGTTCAGGCCGCATGGTTTTCTGAGGGTTCACAAATCGTTTCTGGTCCGCGCTGATGCCATCCGGGCGCTCGACGGCAACCGCATACGGATTGGGGATGAGCTCATCCCGGTAGGCGCAACTTACAGGCAGGCCGTGCGGGATGCGCTCAAAGGGATTTGCTGACCAAAGGCTTGTTACTTGCGGTCAGGGCTGCTTTTGTTATTTTGGAAGGGTAAAATTGCTGCTGCTGCCGGGGTTTCAGAACAGCCCGACAGTGGCTACGCAATTTAATTCAACTAATTGATATTACTGAACTAATACTCTCCAAAATGCCCGTTCTATCCAACATCGGAATGCTGTACACCTGCGCCGCGGCCGGCGGTCAGGCCGAGCTTCACCCTGTAAAGTACGCCGCGTTGGTGTGGGAGCGGGATAAAATTGTATGGACTGGCCCCGAGGCAAGTCTGCCGGCGAAGTATCAGGAGTGGGAGCGTGTGAACGCCGGCGGGAAAATGGTTATTCCCGGTTTGGTTGAGTGCCACACGCACCTGGCTTTCGGCGGCTGGCGGGCCGATGAGTTCGAACTCCGCTCACTCGGGCGCCCCTATATCGAAATTGCAAAAAGCGGCGGCGGCATTCTCAGCAGTGTCCGTGCCACCCGGGAAGCATCACCCGAAGAACTCCTCACCAAATGTCTCGGGCATTTGGAGCAAATGAAGGCGCTTGGCATCACAACCGTAGAGTGCAAGAGCGGCTACGGCCTCAACCGCGACGACGAACTCAAGCTGCTTCAGGTGTACCGCGATCTCGACCGCATGCAGCCGCTCGATATTGTCTCTACCTTTCTGGGCGCACACATGGTGCCGCCGGAGTACGCTGATCAGCGAGAAAAATATGTTTCCTTCCTCGTTGAAGAAATGCTCCCGGCCGTTGCTGAAGCACAGCTTGCCCGTTTCTGCGATATATTTATTGAAGAAACCGCCTTCACCATCGATGAAGCCTACACCATCCTGGCCAATGCCATCGATTACGGCTTTATGCTCAAACTGCACGCCGATCAGCTGAGTGCCGGCGGCGGTGCGGAACTTGCCGCGCAACTCGGTGCCGTTTCAGCAGATCACCTCGAGTACATTTCTGATGCCGGCATTCAGGCCATGAAAAACGCGGATGTAGTCGCTGTGAGCCTTCCGCTCGCGAGCTTTTACCTGCGTCTGCCCGCCATCCCTGCCCGCAAACTTATCGAAGCGGGTGTGTCGGTTGCCGTCTCAACGGATTTCAACCCCGGTTCCGCTCCAAGCTTCCATCTGCCAGCCGCCATGACCATGGCCTGCACGCTTCAGCACATGAGTCCGGCGGAGGTGCTCAAAGGCGCTACCCTGTATGCAGCCAAAGCCCTGCGCATGCAGCACGATATCGGAAGCCTCGAACCCGGCAAACGCGCCGATTTCGCCCTCATCGACGCCCCCTCCGTTAACCACTGGCTCTATCACCTCCGCCCCAACGCCTGCACCGCAAGCTGGAAAGACGGCATTCAGATTCACGGGCAGGATAGTTAAGGAACGTATCACAACAGATTACCCCAAAAAACCAAGCCTGATCCCGGCTAATCAGCACATTACCAACTCTTTTTTATTTGGAGGAACTCCGTGCGCATCACTGGCTTTCGTGCCAGCCCGATAAATCCCAAGCCTGCGGCAAGTCCCGTGCTTTTTGATTGGAATATAAGAACCCGGATCTAAGGGATCACCTGCCTTTCGTTACAACCGGCAGGTTGGGCACCCGGATTTAACTGATCGGGCCTGATTTATGCCGATTAGCTTTGGTTACAAAAAATTAGCCTGTTAAATCTAATTTGCCTCAAAAACAGCCCTTTAAGCAGCTTTCATAAATTGTGGTTATCTTACAAGGCTAAAGAAAAATCAACTTTTCAGTCTGCTGCACACTACTATGTCATCACTTTATTCCAGGTATAACGTCATCGTTGTTGGCGGAGGTCATGCCGGCAGTGAAGCCGCTGCCGCCGCTGCGCGAATGGGCATGCGTACACTCATGATTTCCATGAACCTGAACGCCATCGGTCAGATGTCCTGCAATCCCGCTATGGGCGGGGTCGCCAAAGGGCAGCTTGTGCGTGAAATCGACGCCCTTGGCGGTATTTCCGGCATTGTGACCGATCAGACCGGGGTTCAGTTCCGCATGCTCAACCGGAGCAAGGGTCCGGCCATGTGGTCGCCCCGCGCACAAAGTGACCGCATGCTATATGCTCTGAAAATCCGTGAACAACTCGAAGCCATTCCCACCCTGTTTTTCCGTCAGGACAATGTGGTGCATATTCTTATCAATGAAAAGAAAGAAGCCTACGGAGTCGTAACGCAGACCGGTCAGGAGATTTACGCCGATGCGGTAGTCGTTACGAGCGGCACTTTCCTGAACGGCCTCATCCATATCGGTGAGAAAAACTACGGCGGCGGCCGCTCCGGTGAGCGGGCCTCGAAAGGCATCACCGAATGCCTCGAAGCGCAGGGTTTTGAGTCAGGCCGGCTCAAAACCGGTACTCCGCCCCGCCTCGACGGCCGCACCGTGAATTACGACAAGCTCGAAATTCAGTACGGCGATGAGGCCCCGTCCCCCTTCTCCTTCCTCACGGACAAGCTGCCTTCCATAGATGAGCAGCTCAGCTGCTGGATCGGCTACACGAGTCCGGAAGTGCACGAGGTGCTTCGCGGCGGATTCGACCGCAGCCCCATGTTCAACGGCGCCATTAAGTCAACCGGGCCGCGCTATTGTCCGAGCATTGAGGATAAAATCAACCGCTTTGCCGAGCGCGACCGTCATCAGCTCTTTCTCGAGCCGGAGGGCTGGAATACTTATGAAATGTACCTCAACGGTTTCTCTACGAGCCTTCCGGAGGATGTACAGTACAATGCCCTGCGCACCATAGAAGGCTTTGAAGATGTGATGATGATCCGGCCGGGTTACGCCATCGAGTACGATTACTTCCCCCCGCATCAGATTCACCGGAATATGGAGACCAAGCTGGTGGCTAACCTCTTTTTTGCGGGTCAGATCAACGGCACTACGGGCTACGAAGAAGCGGCCTGTCAGGGGCTTATGGCGGGCATAAACGCGGCCCGCAAGGTTCGGGGCGAAGGCGAGCTCGTACTTTCCCGCTCGCAGGCGTACATCGGCGTACTGATTGACGACCTCGTAAACAAAGGCACCGAGGAGCCTTACCGCATGTTTACCTCCCGTGCGGAGCACCGCATCCTGCTGCGTCAGGACAATGCCGACCTTCGCCTGACGCAGATCGGGCACGAAATCGGCCTCGCTACGCCGGAGCGCTACGAGCGCTACACCAAACGCCGCGACGACATCGATGCCCTCATGAAGATGTTCGGCGATCACAGCGTAAAGGGTGAGGTGTACAACAGCCTGCTTGAGTCGCTTGGCACAACGCCGCTGCGGCAGACCATCAAGTTCCCGAACCTGATTACGCGCCCCGAGCTGAGCCTTGCGCAGATGCTTGAGGCCGATCACGAGCTTCGGGCAAAGGCAGAAGCCATCACAACATCCAAAACCGAGCTTGAGCAGTGTGAAATTCAGTTCAAATACGCCGGCTATATCCAAAAAGAGTACGATATGGCGGAAGAAATGAGCAAGAAAGAGCACATGCGAATCCCCGATAGAATCAATTACGAAGGCATTCACAGCCTTTCAACGGAAGGGCGCCTCAAGCTTCAGAAGGTGAAGCCCGAGACCATTGGTCAGGCCGGACGCATCAGCGGTGTTTCGGCAAGTGACCTCTCGGTTCTGATGGTCTATCTCAAAAACTGACCGAAATTGCCTAAATTGGAGCGCCGAGCAGCACGTCTGTTTCGGCGCTTTTTTTATTTTACTGACTTATGATGACCTACCGTTCAAGCCCTTAACCCATGATGTCCCACAAAATAGTACCCAAGTTTTTCTCCGACATGATGCTCGAATCGGTCAACAACCTGATCGAGGTCAACGAAGAACAGCTTTCCAAATACGCTGATATGCTGCTTTGGTGGAATGAAAAGGTTAACCTGCTCAGCCGCAATTCCGACAAAAAAAGTGTTGAGAAACACATCGTGCACAGCCTCTTCCTGGGCGTTGTTGGTAGTTTTGCCCGGGAAAAAGCGTTTGTTGATATTGGCTCAGGCGGCGGGCTTCCGGGCATTCCGCTTGCAATCTGCTTTCCGGAAAAGCAGTTTGAGCTGCTCGACCGCACCGCGCGCAAATGCGCTGCGATGAATGATATGATTGGTCAGCTCGGGCTCAAAAATGCCGCAGCCCATCAGACCGATGCCGGCATGTTTCACGTGAAACATGCTTCCTTCGGATGGACGAGCAAACACGCCATTAAACTCAGCGAATTCGCAACCCTCTCCGAAAAATACCCGCATGCAAAAGCGTATTTCCTGAAGGGCGAGGATTACAAGGAAGAACTGAGGGATGTGAGTCTTCCGCTTAAAGTATTGGAATTCAAAATAGATGATTATTTGGAAGATCCTTTCTATGACGGAAAACGGGTTCTCATTTTAGAGCAGCTGCAGGCCGGCGATCAAAGCTAAGCAGGCCGGAATTTGTTTAGCAGCTGTTTTTTTTGGTTATATTGAGAAAACAAAGCGATACAAAGATCCCAAAATATCAGGGCACAAATGAACTCAACTGAACGGCGACTTAACCTTTTACTGCTGCTGCAAAGCAACCGAAAGTGGACCGTTAAAGACATGGCCAATCACTTCGGCGTAAGCAGGCGAACCATTTTCCGGGATTTGGCTACTTTTTCCGAGATCAACCTGCCGGTTACCTACGATAAAGAAGGTGGTCACGGCATGATGAAAGGATACTCCATCCCCCCTATCATGTTCACCCCGAAAGAACTCGCGATTATTCAGATCGGCCTTTCTTTTGTGGATTCACAGGTTGATGAAACCCTGGTGAAAGACGCCCGCGCCGTTCAGTCCAAAATCGACAACGTGCTCCCAACCGAAGAGCTGAAATCATTCATGACCGATCTCGGCCACAAAACCATTGTAGATCCCTATAAAATGTATGCCGCCCAAAAGAAAAAAGGCGGTGACTGGTTTACCATTGCAAACGGCATTTCTCAGCATTTCGAAGTCGTTTTCGACTACGTTTCCCTAAAGGATGGCAACAAGGAAAAGCGTCAGGTACGTCCGTATCTGCAGGTCTATTATACCGATCACTGGACCCTGATCGGCTACGACACCAACCGAAGGGACATCCGCAGCTTCCGGCTCGACCGTATGAAAAATGTGCAGCTAACCGCTCAGAAATTCAGCGGCAACAACATACCCGGGGTCAAATCACTGCTGTTTCGGGTAAAGGAAGAATCCGCAACAACCATAGCTGTTCTGGTTTCCGAGAAAGAAGCGGGCCGGTTCAGAACTTCGGTTCCAGCGGAAATTGATACAGAAGAAATACGGGATAACGGACAGCTGTTCCGCTTCAGGTTTGACAACCTTGATTACATCAACGAATGGCTTTTCACCTTTCACAATGAAGTAAAAGTGCTCGAACCCCGCGAGCTGGTCGAAAAACGGGTGATGCTCATTCAGCAAATGCTCAGAAGAATCGGATAGAAAACCTGAAAAAAGGGATGTTTCACGTGAAACATCCCTTTTTCTTTTTAGTGAAAAGAGTTCAATATGGCTTTCAGAAGTCGAAAACGCGCTTGTCGTCGGATGGGAATAAGTGCCGGGCCGGAAGCCATGATGACGCATCAATCAGTGAATAACGGCTTGCTGAATCAACAGCAGTAAGATCAAGCGTGAGCACACCGTTAAAGCGTTCGCCATGTTTTCTCAGATATGAAGCATCAGGGAGCTTAATCAAAAAATACCGTGATCCCCGCAGATCAAGCAGCATATATCCGTGACTAACGTAGCGGCTTTCCCAATCAATAGATTCCGAAGTATTCGGCGTCGCTTTTACATCAACAGCAATGCACTGTCGTTTGCCGGCCTCTTTACTGTCGTTAAACGGCCAATGATTTTCGGACGTAATGATGTGAAGCCGTCCTTCATTACTCAAACCGTTTTCAATTTCGTTTTGAAGAACGGGATCCAATCCAAACTTTGGCAAAAATCGTTTCCAGCGGTTGTTGGCCGCTACAAGCGAAAAGGACCTGATTTCTCCGGTGATAAGAAGCGATAAATGAAACTGTTTCTGCGATTCTAACTGGCTTATTAACATCTCTTCCAGCTTTTCCTCATTGAGAAAACGGGAAACAAGCAAGGGTATCAGGCGGCTAAACAAGCGAATCCATTTACTGCCGCTCCAAAACCGCAAATCTTTGCTCCCCTGCCCTACCATTTCATTAAGCCTCAACGAAAGCTGTTTTGCGGAGCGCTTTAAGGATTGGGTGAAATCGACCTTCTGATCCGGCAGTTCACCTAAACCTTGAAATAATGGATGAGTGCTGTCAAAGCCTTCCTGAAAAGAAAGGAAATGGAAGGCAGCCCATTTACCACTTGCGAAATCAGCACT
>NZ_JAIUMX010000134.1:0-8566 GCF_022565315.1 Cyclonatronum sp.
CCGACTTCCCGTGAGGAAACCACAACGAGCACCGTCAACTTCCGCACGGACCTCATCTGGGCGCCCAACAACACGCACGAAATTAAGGCCGGGCTTCAGTTTCAGCAGTTTAACATCGACTGGTTCGAAATCATCAACATTCAGGCCGTGCAGCCCTACATCACGGATGTAAGCGGACAGCGGCCGTACGAGGGCGCGGTCTTCATTCAGGATAAAATCGAGCAGGATAACTTCGTGCTCAACATCGGCCTTCGCTTCGATTTCGCGAATCAGCGGAGCAACTTCCGGGCCGATCCGCTGCGGCCGGAGTCGGAGGTCAGCTCAAGCCCCATCTATCAGCTGAGTCCCCGCATCGGTATTTCGCACCCTATTTCGGCCAGCTCCATCCTGCGCTTCAGCTACGGCCGCTTTTTCCAGAACCCGGACTACCGCTTCATTTTCGAGAACAACTTCTATGAATTCGGCACGCGGGAGCCGCTATTCGGCTCGCCCGACCTCGATGCGCAGCGCACAACCGCCTACGAGTTCGGCCTCATTCATCAGTTTTCGGAGCGCGCGGCGGTCACCCTCTCGGCCTACTATAAAGATATCCGCGGACTGATCGGTACAGAGTACGTCGCGCAGGGGCAGCTCGTGAACGGGCGTCCGGCCTTCACTTCGTACTCCTTTTTTGTGAACGAGGCCTACGCCAACGTCCGCGGCTTCGAGCTCAGCGCCGACCTTCGCCTCACCCGCAACCTCGACGTGCTCGGCTCCTACACCTACTCGATCGCCAAGGGCAGCGCAAGTTCCGAGCTTGAGGGCTTCCCGCGCCGCATCCCCGATACGCGCCTGTATTTCCTGAACTTCGATCAGCGGCACCTCTTCAATGTGCGCGCCAATCTCGAATTCAGCGAAAACGACGGCCCGCAGCTCTTCAATCTTCGTCCGCTCGCGAACACCATTATCGGGCTCGTTATCAGCGGTGCATCCGGTTTCCCGTACACGCCAACCGGGCGCGACATCGGCTTTGTGGAGCGCAACAGCGAGCGTCAGCCCTTCACCTACAACATCGACCTTTTTGCCAGCCGCAGCTTCCGGATTTCCGGATCGCAGCAGGTCGCGGTCTTCGCGAACGTCACCAATCTCACCAACCGCCGCAACGTGCGGAACGTGTACACCGATACCGGCCGGCCCGATGAGTTCACGCTGCGTCCGCAGTCGGAGGAATGGATCCTGAACCCGAACAACTGGTATCCGCCCCGCACCACGAATTTTGGCATCCGCTACACCTTTTAAGCAAGCTTATGAAATCATTTAATTTAAGATTTGTGATGTACAAGGGTGATGTGTCCCGTGCCCTGAACCCGTTTTCCGGTCTGGCCCGCTTTTTGGGGTTTAGGGGGATGTCGGCTTTCGTGCTGGTTCTGGCCGCCGTGCTCGTAACCGGGCCGCAGCCGGCACTGGCGCAGGTACAGCAGAGCGCTTCGGATGCGCGCGCTGAGGCCAAAAATCCGGGCGGCAGCGGAAGTGCTTCCGGCACGGATGCCGGTTTGCAGGGCATTCAGGACCGCGGCTTCACCACGCACAACCGGAGCAACATTGGCATGTTTATCGAAAACCGCGGCAAGCTGTACGCCCGATCAAGCGCCATCGGCGTTTCGGGCGAGTACCCCATCAATTCCGAGCAGGAGTACATCTATCAGCTCAACCCCGTCGTGCTGTTTCCGGGTAACGTGATTCAGGGCCGCAACACGGCCAACGAGGAATGGGAGGCCGAATTTGGCTTTAACAATCCGGAAAGCGTCCGGGTTGCGACCTCAACCGATCCCACCACCTGGCCGTCACGCGGCTGGCCGGTTCAGGATGCCGACGGCAACCCCATCATCATTTCCGATCAGGACACTTTCGCCGCCTACAACGACAGCCTGAACCGGGAGCAGATTCTGAATATCAGCGTGTATCAGACCGGCTACTCCTTCTCATCGCCGCTTATCCGCGATGCCGTGATTTTCACCTTCGATGTGGTGAATCACAGCAACAACACCTACGAGGATATGTACTTCGGCATGTACAGCGATTTCGATATCGGCAACCGCGCCGGAACCGACTACGCCGGTTACCTCAACGACCGCATGGGTCTGGATGAGGACCTCGATTTTTTCTACTATTTCGATAACGGCTTCTCGCCGGACTGGGGAGGCCCGACCGGGCATTTTGGCCTCACCTGGGTTTCGACACCCGAGGTGAACGGTCAGCGCCTCGGCATGACCGACCTGCACTACAACCTCTGGCAGGATACCCCGCTGCTCGACGAAAACCCGGACTGGTTTTACGGCGTGTACACTTCCAACTACGACATGGTGCCCGAAGCCCTCTGGCCGCAGTTTTTTCATCCGGTTGAGCCGGGGCGCCGCATTTCTGACGTCAGCCTGATCCCCAATACGGGCATGGATCTGGTAAACAATTCTGCCTCCGGGCCATACACCATCGCGCCGGGCGACACCCTCAGCTTTGTGATCGCCGTTGTTGCCGGGCCCGATTATGCCGGCATCCGCCAAACGGTCGAAAACGTGCATCAGTCATTTGCCAACAACTGGCTGCTGCCCTCGCCGCCGCCGCGCCCTGAGCTGCGCGCGTACGCCGATCAGAATTCCGTGACCCTCGCCTGGGACAACCGCTCCGAAACCGCGCCCGATCCGTTCACCGGAGAGTTCGATTTTCAGGGCTACCGGCTATACCGCTCCATCAATCAGGGGCGCACCTGGGATCAGATCGACCGCAACCGAAACCCGAACGTGGGTCCCGATCCGGTCCCCATTGCGGTGTTCGACAAGGATGATGAAAACGGCATCCAATATTCTTTTGTGGATGATACCGTGCGGGAAGGCTTCACTTACTGGTACAGTCTGGTGGCCTACGACCGCGGGCTGCCTGATCTGGGCTCGCTTGCAACGCCCATTGGCAGCAACGAGGACGAAATCAACATCGCGGTCGTAACTCCGCGCACCATTGCCGGCGACTGGCTCGGCTCGCAGGTCCGCCTTGCCGACCATGTGCAGGGCGCCTCAACCGATTCGGTTTTCCTGCGCATCCTCAACCCCCTCGATCTGGATTTCGGCGAGTACGACATCACCTTTGGCCGCATGGGTCAGCCGGAAACGACCATCCTCACGCAGGTCATTTCGGAGCCGCTTGATCCGGCGCTCACCCCGCCGACCACGTTTACCGTCACCTGGAATTCTTCCGATATTTTCTCGGTGCGCAACGACGCTGCCGGGCGGAACCGCATCCGGAATGAGGCCTACGTGCCGGGTCAGCGCTACGAAATCGAGGAGGATCACATCGCCTTCACCTTTTTGGAAGGCTCCGACGATCCGGAGCTGCGGCCGCAGTCCGGCGACGTGCTCCGCATCATCCCCGCGCTGGAAGTCCGCAGCCGCAACAGCGGCGAAGTTGTGCTGCCGATGCGGCCATACCTGCGCGATCGCGAGTTCATCACAAGCGATGGCGTGGGCATCACCCTGCGGCACAATCCGTTTCAGATCACGCGCTCCTCAAGCCGGCTTTCTGTGCAGATTGCGGATGCAAGCTTCGGCGCGCTCATCAGCGACACCAATCTCGGTGAAATCCGGGCCATTGAGGCGGACAGCATCGAGGTGCGCATCACCCGGCAAAGCAACAATCAGCAGAGCACCTTCCGCATCCCCAACGGCGGACTCATCGAGCTGGCGCGCTTCAGCTTCACCCTCACCCTTGATCTTGACGGCATTCAGCCGCAGAGTCTGGTCGGGGCGACTTTCAGCATCACCACAACACCGGTGCGTTTCCCGACCGAAAACGACATCTACCGCTACGAAAAAGATGCCGGCACCGTGCGTACCGATGCGAGCGAAGACATCCTCTCGCGCATCAACGTGGTGCCGAACCCGTACCTGGTCGGCAACGCCTGGGAGCCCGATGTGAGCCTCACCCGGCGCGAGCCCGAGCGCCTGATTCGCTTCCGGAATCTGCCGAATGAGGTAACTATCCACATTTTTACCATGGCGGGAGAGCGCATCAAAACGCTGCAGAAAAACGACGCAACCGGCGAAATCGGCTGGGACCTTCGCACCGAATCGGGCCGGGAAATCGCGCCTGGCGTGTACATCTACATGGTCCGCTCGAACGTGGGCGATCACATCAGCCGCTTTGCGGTCATCAAATAGGAGGAGCCAAGCATGAAGACCAACATCATCCTGAAAACAAGCCTGCTCCTCACCGCACTTTTGCTGATGGTTTGGAGTGAAAGCGCGGTGGCGCAGTCCGTAAACGCCGGTACGAGCGGGGCGCAGTTTCTGAAAATCAATGCCGGGGCGCGGGCTGAAGCCATGGGCGGCGCTTTCGCCGGAAGCGCCAACGACGCAACGGCCCTGTTCTGGAACCCGGCCGGCATCACGCAGGTGGAGCGGGGCTCGGTGAGCTTCACCAATATCCCGTGGTGGGCCGACGTGGAAATTAATCAGTTTGCCGCCGCCCTCAGCGCCGGAAACCTCGGGGTGTTCGGCCTCAGCGTAATCAGCCTGAGCGTGCCCGAGCAGGAAATCACGACCGTTGATCAGCCCGACGGCACCGGCCGCTTCTTCGACGCCAACGACCTGATGGTGGGCGTTTCCTACGCACGGAAGCTGCTCCCGCAGTTCTCGGTCGGCGTTTCCGCGAAATATGTGAGTCAGCAGATCTGGAATCAGCGTGCCGGCGCGCTCGCCTTTGATATCGGCACGCAGTACAACTTCGGCTACCGCAACCTCACCCTCGGCATGACGGTCAGCAATTTCGGCCCCGACATGCAGTACAGCGGCTCCGATCTCGCGTTCTTTGTGCCAGACCGCAACGACCCGACACAGCCGCCGGGCCGGAGGGCGCTCGCCAATCTCGAAACCCTTGGCTTCCCGCTTCCCCTGCATTTTCAGGTGGGCGCGGTGATGGATGCAATCGATACCCGCTACCTGCTGTGGCGCGTGGCGGCTGACCTCAAAAACCCGAGCGACAACTACGAAATGCTCAGCTTCGGTACCGAGCTGGAATTTAAACTGGAGTTTGCCAGCGTATTCGGCCGGGGCGGGTACACCTTCAACAACCCCGATCAAAAATGGTCGGTCGGCACCGGACTCATGATTGACCTTAGCGGGTACAACGTTTATGTTGATTACTCATGGTCAGAGCACGAATATCTGCCGGGCATTCAGCGGCTGAGTGTTTCACTGTCGTTCTAAACGGAATCGGAGGATTTTTGAAAAAGCAACAAAATGAGGAGGTAGCAGCAACTCTGCCGGCAGGTCCGTCGAACGGGGTAGCCCAAACGGCGCTAAGCGCAGAACTGCAGGAGCTCATCCGGGAATTTGCGGCATTTGCGACCATCAGCGGGCGCTCCGGCGACGAGCGCGGCATCGCTGCTTATGTAAAACAGCAGCTTGCGGCACTTCAGGTGCAGATCACCGAAGATGATGCGGCGGCCAAAACGGGCGGCAATCAGGGGAACCTGATCATCATACCGGAAGATTTCAGGCCGGCTGAACCCGCCATCGCTTTTCTCGCACACCTCGATACGGTGCGCGACACCGGCGTAACGGAGGTCGTAGTGAAGGGCGACCGGGTGACTTCCGCCGGCCCCACGCAGCTCGGGGCCGACAACCGCTGGGGCCTCACCCTGCTGATGCGCCTGCTGCGGGAGTACGAAAGCCTCCCCACAGTAGCGCGCCCAAACCTGTTTCTGGTATGCACCGTAGGCGAAGAAGCCGGCATGCTCGGCGCCAAAGCGCTGGATTTGTCCCCCTGGAAGGTGCGTGAGGCCGTCGTGCTTGACTCCTCGCTGCGGCCCGGTGCGTACATCGAAAGCTGTGCCGGCATGAGCCTTTTTGAGGCCGCATTTACCGGCCGCGCGGCACACAGCGCAGTGCGGCCCAACAAGGGCGTAAGCGCGGTGATGATGGCTGCCCGAAGCCTGAGCCGCATTGGCGAATGGCCGCATCCGGAAGCGGTGATGGCCAACATCGGCGGCATCCGCGGCGGCGACCTCAGCCTGAGCAACGTGATCCCGGCCGTGTGCCGCTTCACCGGCGAGGTCCGCGGCTTCAGCGCCGAAGCTGTTGATGGCGTGCTGAAGCAGTACCGCGACCTTTGTGAAGAAGAAGCCGCCCGGACAGGAGGGAAGCTCAGCTTCAGCATCACCCCCGATTTTACGCCCTACCGGCTCGATCCGAAAAGCCCGTTCGTGCGCTTCATCCGGGAATCGATGATGGAGGCAGGCCTTACGCCCCTGGGCGTGACCTACTCCGGCGGCAGCGACGCCAACGCCCTGAATGCCGCCGGCATCCCGGCCGTGAACCTCGGCATAGGCGCCCAAAACCCGCACGCCGACGATGAATTCATCCTGCTTCGTGATATGGAGAGCTGTCTCTCGCTGATCCGCGCCCTGCTGAATCAGTCCCGAACTTTTTTGAGGGCGTGATGCCATCCCTCGTAACCAAACCGAATGCTATGTACCGCAACCTACTGTTATTTCTATTTTTGGGATGGATGATGACGGGCCTTGGCGCCTGCACCTCAGCCCATGACGAAGCTCCGTTTCTGGCGGAGGGAAGCTTTTCGGCCAAAGGAAACCTCGTGATGATCGGAGGCGGCCCGCGTCCGGCTGAAATCATGGAGCTGATTGTGAGCCTGAGTCCCGATTCGACCATGATTGTGGTGCCGATGGCTTCGGCCATTGCCGACACCATCGGCTGGGAGCACCGCGATATGTTTCTGAGCTACGGTGCGAAATCTGTCGAAATTATGATGCTGGAGGATGAGGACATCGACCGGCCCGAAATTCTGGAACAGCTTCGCACGGCCTCGGGCATCTGGTTCAGCGGCGGTGATCAGCGGCAGCTGATGCACTATTTCGGCACCGAAGCCATGCGCGCAGCCGTACACGAAGCCTGGCAAAACGGCGCCGTAATTGCAGGCACGAGCGCCGGAACCGCGGTACAGTCGGCCGTGATGATCACCGGGGATGAGCGGCACGCGGTAAGGCAGCCCTTCGGCATCATCCGGCATGAAAACGTGATTACAACGCCCGGCCTCGGACTGGTCGAAAACATGATTGTGGATCAGCACTTCATCCGCCGGAGCCGCCTCAACCGCCTGCTGAACGTGATGCTGGATGAAGGCGCCCCCTACGCCGCCGGCATCGACGAAGCGACCGCGCTCTGGTTTGCCGGCGACGGTTGGGTCGAAGTAGTAGGGGAGAGTCAGGTGATTCTGCTCGACGCAAGCGCCGCTGACAGCGGCGTTTTTGCGGATGGAAATCTGGGTGCGCGCGGCATTGTGACGCAAATCCTGCCGCCGGGCGCGCGCTTCCGCTGGGACGGGATGCGGGTGAGCGGAATTTTGCTGCCGTCAGAATAAAAAAAAGGCTATTATCCGGCATGACACCTGCCAAAGAGTACTCCGCCGAACAACTGATCCGGATGATTGCCTCCGAATATGATCAGCTGCCGCGTAATCAGAAAGCTGTTGCCGACTTTCTCATCAAAAATCTGAACGAGGCCGCTTTCCTCTCAGTCGTGGAAATCGGGGAGCGCTGCGGCGTATCAAAGGCGACCGTTGTGCGGTTTGCACAGCGCCTGGGTTTTGACGGCTTCATGCTGTTCAGGGACGCGCTGCAGGCCTCGGTACAAAAACGGTTTTCGGAATCCGACCGCTTTCAGCTGATTCGTCATTCTGCGGGCAAATCGGTCTATCAGGTCGCGCAGCAGGATGTGAGCAACATCAACCGCACCATCGAAAACCTCAACCTTGAGGACTTCAACCGGGTTGCGGAGCGTATCGCGGCCTCCCGCGTGACCTATACCTACGGTCTCGGGATTTCGGCCCTTGTAGCACAGATTACGGCCTACTCGCTGTGTCAGGTCGCGATTCGGGCGCAGGCGGTCATCAGCGGTCACCTCAGCTTTGAGGAGCAGGTGCTGTTCATGGACGAGCGGGATGTGCTCGTGTGCTTCTCATTCCCGCCCTACTCGGGCCGCACCATAGAAGTAGCGGCCCTTGCCCGTGCCCGCGGCGTCGAGGTAATCGGCATCACCGACATACAGACCGCCCCGATAACGGAGCACTGCACGCACAGCCTCACCGTGAAAAGTGAGAACCTGCTCTTCACCAACAGCATCGCCGCCCTCTCGGTAGTGGTAAACGCCCTGGTAACGGAGATCGCCGTCCGCAACGAAGACAAAGCCCTCGGCTACATAGAAGAGGTAAACAGGCTCATGAAACAGGGCGGGCATTTCCGGGTGTGAGAACCTTTATTTCAGAATATCCAAAATAAAGCTTGACATGGGTAGGGTTTACCCCCTATATTATAGATCTACACCGCGGGGTGGAGCAGCTGGTAGCTCGTCGGGCTCATAACCCGAAGGTCGCAGGTTCGAATCCTGTCCCCGCCACTACAAGGGCTGATTTTCTTAACTGAGAGTCAGCCCTTTTTTTGTTAGGTAAATCATTGATGAAGTAAGATGGAAGAGAATCGGGACTCCAAAGTGCTTTTCACCGTCTATGTTCTATATTCGGA
>NZ_JAIUMX010000135.1:0-8488 GCF_022565315.1 Cyclonatronum sp.
TCAGTCAATCAAAACAGAACACGTAATCACACAGTCCTTACCTAATCAATATGTTTGAATTTCTGACACAACCCTGGCCCTGGTACGTTGCCGGGCCCGTAATCGGACTCACCGTCCCCCTTCTGCTTATTCTCGGGGGCAAATCGTTTGGGATTTCTGAAAACCTGCGCCATGCCTGCGCGGCCTGCAATATCGGCAATGTTGAGTTTTTCAAGTACGACTGGAAGAAAAGCGGCGCCTGGAACCTCACCTTTCTGCTGGGTGTCGTGGTCGGCGGACTCCTCGGGGGCGTGATTTTTGCCAACCCGGAGCCGATTCAGCTGGCACAGTCAACCGTTAACGACCTGCGCGAACTCGGCATCACAGATTTCTCGGGCTTTGTTCCCGCTGAGATCTTCACCTGGGAAGTGCTGGGCACCGGCACCGGCCTCACCGTACTGGTAATCGGCGGTTTCCTGGTTGGCTTCGGCGCTCGCTATGCCGGCGGCTGTACTTCAGGCCACGCCATTTCCGGTCTCTCCGACCTTCAGCTCGCCTCCCTGATTGCCGTAATCGGCTTCTTCATCGGCGGCCTTGTTATGACCTATTTCATCTATCCGTTCATTCTTTAATAATCGAAGCCCAATATTATGATTTCACCCAAAGATTTTTTAAAGTACCTTACAGCTGGAACCCTCTTCGGTTTCGTGCTGATGAAGTCAGAGGTTGTATCCTGGTTTCGGATTCAGGAAATGTTCCGCTTCGACTCTTTCCACATGTACGGCATCATTGGCGTTGCGATACTGGTGGGCCTGATTTCCATTCAGATCATCAAACGGTTTAACGTTAAAGACCTGAACGGCAACGGTATCACCATCAACCCCAAAGATGCAACACAGGTTACCCGCTACATAGTTGGCGGCACCATGTTCGGCCTCGGCTGGGCCCTGCTCGGCGCCTGCCCCGGACCGATGTTCGCGCTGCTCGGCAGCGGTATCACCATCATCATTGTACCGATTCTCGCAGCACTTGCCGGCACCTTTGCCTACGGCGCGCTGCGCAGCAAGCTCCCCCACTGATTATTAAAACCATCCGCTGATTTCTCAGCACCCGACTTTCAATTAATTAACAAACACACAACCAAATAAGGTATAACACTATGTTTTACAAGCAATTCTTCGATGACAAACTCGCACAGTACTCCTACCTCATCGGCTGCCAGGCTACCGGCGAAGCCATCGTGATCGACCCGATGCGTGATGTTGATCAGTACATCAACACCGCTACCCGCGAAGGTCTCACCATCACCAAAGCAGTTGATACCCACATCCATGCCGACTACATCTCCGGCCTGCGTGAGTTCGCAGAGCGCGGCGCAAAAGTGTACGGTTCTGATGAAGGTGATGCCGACTGGAAATACGAGTGGCTCATCGGAAGCGACTACGACTACGAGCTCCTCAAAAACAACGATGAGATCAAAATCGGCAACATCACCATCAAAGCATGGCACACTCCGGGCCACACGCCTGAGCACCTGAGCTACTTTATCACCGACGGCGCCGCTGCCGATGTGCCCATGGGCGTTGCAACAGGCGACTTCGTTTTCGTAGGCGACGTAGGCCGCCCCGACCTGCTTGAATCTGCTGCCGGCATGCTCGACGTAATGGAGCCCTCTGCCCGCACCCTCTACAAAACCGTTGAAGAGTTCAAAAGCCTGCCCGAATACATTCAGATCTGGCCGGGTCACGGTGCCGGAAGTGCCTGCGGCAAAGCCCTCGGCGCCATCCCCGAAACCACTGTTGGCTACGAGCTCCGCTTCAACAACTCGCTGAAGTCAGCTACCTCAGAAGACAACTTCGTGAAGTTCATTCTCGAAGGTCAGCCTGAGCCGCCGATGTACTTCGCCCGCATGAAGCGCGACAACAAAATCGGTCCCAAGCTCCTCAAAGGCCTGCCAAACCCCAAGCGCCTCACCGTTGCTGAAATCAATCAGCTGGCCGGCAAAGGCAAAGAAGTGGCCATCATCGATACCCGCGAGCGCGATCAGTACGCCGCCGGGCACCTGCCAGGCTCACTCCTCTCCCCGCTCAACAAGCAGTTCAACACTGTTGTGGGTTCCTATGTGGATGAAGACGAGAAAATGTACCTCGTTGCGGATGAGCATCAGGTGAAGGAAGCAGTTGTGGACCTTATCCGCATCGGCCTCGATAACATCGAAGGCTACATCACCCCGGCTGACCTCCGCGTGTACCACAAACTCGGCGGCAAGCTCGACACCCTCGACATGGCAAGTTTTGAGAAGATGGAAGCCCTCGCACAGCAGGACGGCTACGTGATTCTTGATGTACGCAAGGGAAGCGAGTTCAGCGAGAAGGCTTTCGACGGTGCCGTAAACTTCGCACATACCCGCCTGTTCAACCGCAAGGATGAAATCGCGAAGGATAAAACCTACCTCGTACACTGTATGACCGGCGGCCGCTCAGCTGTAGCAAGTGCCTACCTGAAGCGCGAAGGCCACAATGTAGTACTGGTTGAAGACGACTTCACCGCCTACATGAACAGCAAAGTAACCGCCTGATTTTTTTAGGGTGATGTAATCCTTCCCCCCGAAAAAGATCCAAAGCTGTACACAGGGCCGGTGTGGCATCCATGCCGTACCGGCCCTTTTTTTACCCAAACCACATCTCCGCGCAGCCGCTCCGGCCCGCAACGCTTAGTGCCCGCCCGTACATGATACCCACCGCATCCATCCTGCAACGCTTTTTGCCCGTAACGGCCTGGCTGCCGAACTACGACCGCAGCATGCTGAAAGGCGACCTCAGCGCCGGCCTCACCGTAGGTGTGATGCTGATTCCGCAGGGGATGGCGTACGCACTAATTGCCGGGCTCCCGCCGGAATACGGCCTGTACGCAAGCGTAGTGCCTCTCCTGCTGTATGCCATGCTGGGAACTTCCCGGCATTTGGGCGTTGGCCCGGTGGCGCTGGTCGCCCTGCTTGTTGCCGCAGCCGTAAGCCCGATCGCGCAATCGCCCGATGAATTTATCGCGCTCAGCATTCTGCTCGCGCTTATGGTGGGCGTACTGCAGTTTGTTTTCGGCCTGCTCCGGCTCGGTTTTGTCGTGAACCTGCTTTCCCACCCGGTGCTCTCGGGCTTCATTTCCGCGGCGGCCATCATCATCGGGCTGAGTCAGGTGCATCACCTGCTCGGGGTCTCATCCGTGAGCGGCAGCCTTCACGATATCCTTATTGGTCTCGGCGCGCAGCTCGGCAGCGTGAAGCCAATCACCCTTGCCGTTGGCGCTGCCGGAATCGCGCTGATGATACTCGGCAAGAAATACATCAAGGCCCTGCCTGCCCCCGTGATGGTGCTGATGGCGGGCATCGCGGTCGTCTGGGCTGCGGGACTCCACACTACGGGGCTTTCCGTTGTTGGCGTTATTCCCGCCGGGCTCCCGCCTTTTATGATGCCTGAAATCACCACCGGGGCGCTCACCGCCCTTTTCCCCATGGCGCTTGCCATTGCGCTCGTTGCCTATATGGAAGCCATCGCGGTCGCAAAAGCCATTCAGCAGCGGGCAAAAACCTACAAAGTTGATCCCGATCAGGAGCTCATCGCCATTGGCGCATCCAACATAGCCGGCTCCTTCTTCCTTTCCTTCCCTGTAACCGGCAGTTTTTCGCGCACCGCCGTCAACTTCGATACCGGCGGCAAGAGTCCGATGGCCTCGGTAGTGAGTGCGGTTGTGGTGGTCATCACCCTGCTTTTCCTCACGCCCGTCTTTTTCTATCTGCCGCACGCGGTGCTTGCAGCCGTCATTATCGTTTCGGTTTACGGACTCATCGAGTTCGGGCAGTTCCGCAAGCTCTGGAAACTTGGCCATTACGACCGCTACCTCTTTCTTGCGGCTTTCCTCGGCACGCTTTTCATTGGAATTAAAGAGGGAATTTTACTCGGGGTGATGCTCTCCGTGGCCATGCTGCTGTACCGCTCGGCACGGCCCAATCATGTGGTTTTGGGCCGCATACCCGGCACGCAGATCTACCGCGATACCCGTAACTACGAAACCGAGCCCAACCCTGCTGCCCTCATCTTTCGCTTCGATGCCCCCCTGCATTTTGCCAACGCGGAATTTTACGCCGAAAAAGTAACCGAGCTTATGCAGAACCGGCCGGAAACCCGCTTCATCATTCTGGATTTCAACGGCATCAACGATATCGACTCAACCGGGCTTGAGGCCCTGCATGACCTCCTCAAAAACATCCGCCGCGAAAACCGGGAGCCGCTGATAACCGAAGCGAAGTTTGCCGTGCGTACCATGATCAAGAAAGCATGGCCTGAAAAAGATGTGCCGCAGTTTTTTATGCGGATTGAGGACGCCGTTGAAGCCGCCGGCTGTTTTGATCAGCCGGATGCTGATTTCCGCGAAAGGGGTATTTACACCGACATCAGTTAAATGAGCTTACCATTTCATCCTTCAAAACAACACCCTTAAACAAATTAATGGACATCCAAATCATCATCGTACTGGCGATCATGGCCATGACCATCTTCCTGCTGGTTTCAGAGTTGGTCCGAATCGACATCACCGCCATCATCACCATGCTGGCCCTTTACTGGAGCGGGGTGCTCACAAGCACCGAAACCCTCTCAGGATTTTCGAGCAACGCCGTTATCGCCATGATTGCCGTCATGATTTTGGGCGAAGGCCTGGCCAAAACCGGCATGATGACCCGCTTCTCCAAATGGCTGCTTGGCCGGGTCGGGAACAGCAAGGAGCGGGTGCTCGGAACGCTGTCGCTCTCGGTGGGGACGATTTCCGGGGTGATTCAGAACATCGGGGCTGCGGCCCTGTTCCTGCCCAGCGCAATCGATATTGCCCGTCGGCTGCGCATTTCGGCCTCTGAGCTCATCATGCCGCTCGGGTTTATGGCCATCATCGGGGGTTCGCTCACGATGGTGGGTTCTGGTCACCTCATCCTTACAAACGACCTGCTCAAAGCTGCCGATCTTGAGGAATACGGGCTTTTTGCCGTTACCGGCGTGGGTGTTGCGCTAATGGTTTCGGCCATCATTTTCTTTACGCTTTTCGGGAAGTACTTCCTGCCGCAGGGAACCGGCGGTAAGCTCGACCTCACCGAGCAGGAAAAGGTGATGGAAGCCTTCAACCTGAAAAAAGACATCCTGGCTTTCAGCATCCCGCAGGGGAGTCCGCTGGCGGGTAAAACGGTGGAAGAATCGGGCGCATGGAGCGATCACAGCGTCAATATTCTGGCCGTACGCTCCGGAAAAGACACCAGCTATGCCCCCTGGCGTGAAGCAAAACTGGAAGCTGGTTCAATAGTCGCGCTCTACGGCGATGCCGACCGAGTAGCCGCTTTTGCCCAAAACTGGAAGCTCGAAGCCGGCAATGCCGAAAGCAGCTTCCCGGGGCTCGACGACCCCGACGACTTCGGCTTTGTGGAAATTATTGTGCCGCCGCGGTCTGAGCTGGTGGGTCAGAGCATCCGGCAGTTCGGGATGCGCAAGCGGTTCGGCGTTGAGCCGGTGATGCTCTTCAGCGAAGGCAAACGCGTGGAAAGCGACTTCTCCGACCGCGAAATCAAAAGCGGGGATACCTTCATCATTTTCGGCTCCTGGCGGAATATCAAAAAAATTGAAAGCAGCGACCCCTTCGTGCTGGCAACCGTTGTGGAAGCTGAAATCAAAAACAGCTCCAAAACCTGGCATGCGGCCGGCAGCTTCCTGCTCGCAATTGTGCTGGCCATGAGCGGCTTTTCGATTGCCATCTCCTTCTTTACCGGGGCGCTGGTGATGGTGCTGCTCAAGGTGATGAGCATTCAGGAAGCCTACCGCTCTGTGGAGTGGAAAGTGGTGTTCCTGCTTGTGGGGCTTATCCCGCTGGGTATCGCGATGCAGAACAGCGGCACCG
Organism: Cyclonatronum sp.; assembly: GCF_022565315.1. Taxonomy (NCBI): domain Bacteria; kingdom Pseudomonadati; phylum Balneolota; class Balneolia; order Balneolales; family Cyclonatronaceae; genus Cyclonatronum; species Cyclonatronum sp. Next base: position 5,911 of record NZ_JAIUMX010000135.1, read on the forward strand.
CGCAGTTTCTGGCCGAAAGCGTGATGGGCCTGATCGGCAACAGCAGTACGCTGGTGCTGCTCTTCACGGTCGCCATTCTTGCAACGGGCTTTTCTTTGGTGATGTCTAACGTGGGCGCCGTTGTGGTACTTGCCCCGCTCGTAGTGGGCATCGGCCTCATTGCCGGCGTAGATCCGCGCCCGCTCGTACTGCTTGCCGCCATTAACGCAGGCAACTCCTTTGTGCTTCCGACCCATCAGGTTAACGCCCTTATGATGAGCGCCGGCGGCTACAAAACCAGCGACTATTTCCGGGCCGGCGGCGGCATGACCATCGTGTTCCTGCTTGTTTCGGTGCTATTCTTCTACTATTTCTTCTTTTAAAGGCTTATTTTTGAAAGCTGAAATGCGTAATCAGATTCCGTATTCCTCTTTTTTAAAATCGCTATGTACAAAGTTTCATTAACCGCAGTATTCATCATCCTAATTTTCGCAGCTATGTTTAATATTTTTTCCAGTTCCAACGGAATTGACATTTCATCCAAAGAATTCAAGGACAAACTCGAAAATGAGCGGGGTGTTGTGATTGATGTGCGCACCCGCGAAGAGTTTGATGCCGGTCATCTTGCCCTCACCGACAGGCAGCTCGACGTAATGAACGGCGACTTCCAGAACACCATGCCACAGCTCGATAAGTCCAAAACCTACTACCTGTACTGCCGCTCAGGCAACCGTAGTGGTCAGGCCGCGCGCATGATGAAGCAGTCCGGTTTCGAGAACGTGTACAACGTGGGCGGCTTCGACACCCTCGTTGCCCACGGCTTTGAAGCCAACGACTGATTCCTGAGGCTTCACAGCACCGCTTTTTAGGCCGTCCCTTCAACCGGACGGCTTTTTTTATTTCCGGACGGGAATAATCTCCGCCTGTTTGGTTAGTTTAGGGGCTGTGTTTTCCAGTACTCAGAGAACCGGCGCCGCCGGATGATTCTTCACCCTTCCAATTTCCGCGTTACATGTCGTTTGAGTGGTTTATTGCCCGACGCTATTTCAGCAGCAGCCGTAAAGGCGCTTCGTTTTTATCGTTCATCAAAATCATGGCCGTAAGCGGGGTTGCGGTCGGTGCTGCGGGTCTGCTGATTGCGCTCGCCGTTGTGCACGGCTTCAAAAGTACGATTCAGGAAAAAATTCTGGGGTTTGGTAATCACATCACCGTGAGCACCTACACGGGCAACCCGATTACGCGGGCCGACACCCTGCTCAGCTTTGTGGCCGCGCAGCCCGGAGTTGATGCGGCGCAGCTCGCCGTTACGGGTCAGGGCATGGTGCAGGCCGGCAACTATGTGGAGGGCACCCTCATAAAAGGGGTGGATGAAAACGGCGACCTTTCCGATTTGCGCAGCTACGTTACCGACGGCACCTTCGACCTTCGTATGCAGGAAAACGGCCGTCCCGGACTCGTGCTCGGTCAGCGGCTCGCCCGCAGCATCGGGGCCAGCCCGGGCAGCACCATAACCCTGTACACCCTGCGCGGCAGCGGCGGCACGGAACTGCCGGACATCATGCAGTTCACCCTCACCGGCATTTACCACACCGGCATTGATATTTTTGATGATACCTTTGTGATGATCGGCTTCTCCCACGCCGCCCGCCTGCTCAGCGTGCCGCCCGGCATGGCGCATCAGGTTGATGTTCGGGTGAGCGATCTGGGCCTCATCCGTCAGGTGCACGCACAGCTGCATGAGGAGCTGCGCTTTCCGCTGTATGTGGAGAATATTTACCAGACCTACAGCAACCTCTTCGCGTGGATCGACCTTCAGGAGCAGACCATCCCCTTTGTAATCAGCGTGATGATTATCGTGGCGGCCTTCAATCTTATCGGGGCCGTGCTGATGATGGTGCTTGAGCGCACCCGCGATATCGGCATCCTGAAAACCATCGGGGCAAGCGACCGCAGCATTAAATCGATCTTTTTATTTGAAGGGCTTCTGGTCGGAGCGGCCGGACTTGTAATCGGCATTGCGATTTCGCTGCTGTTTTACTGGCTGCAAAGCACCTACGGCATCATCCCGCTCTCGGAAGACAACTATTTTATGACGACCGCACCGGTTGAGCCCAAAATCCGGGATTTCTTCCTCGTGGGCGGGGTTACCATGCTGCTGTGTGCGCTCGCTTCGTGGCTTCCGGCGCGGACCGCAGCCAAAACGGATCCGCTGAAAGTAATTCAGTTTGGGAGATAAGCGGCAAGCCCGGAAAACCATCCCCCGAAAAACCAAACCAACCGAACCGCCAAAATCACACGTCGCAGATGCGAAAGGCCTGTTCGAGTGCGGCGAGGCGGGCTTGCGAGGTCTGTGCGGTCGGGATAAACTCCTGCGCTACATAGCCCTCAAAGCCGGTTTCAACAATGGCGCGCATGATGGCAGGGTAGAAAAGCTCCTGCGACTCATCAATCTCGTTGCGGCCCGGCACGCCAGCGGTGTGATAATGCCCGAACCAGCGGTGATGGTCGCGTATGGTTCGGATGATGTCGCCCTCACTGATCTGCATGTGGTAGATGTCGTACAGCAGCTTAAAGTTAGGTGAATCAAGCCTTTGGCACA
>NZ_JAIUMX010000136.1:0-8484 GCF_022565315.1 Cyclonatronum sp.
GAGGTGCCGTGTGAGCACGGTGCCTCTTACTTTTTTAATAGCAGATTAATCCATCCTTTGCTATTGACTTACTGTGGATAAGGTGTTTATATTTAAGTCTGCATTAAAAGTGAAAAAATGTAGAATTTGGTCCGGATAGAACGCCTGTCGGGAGGGTCGAGGGTTCGAGTCCGGATAAGAGATTTAAAAAATATTGATTTAATGGTCCGGTAGTTCAGTTGGTTAGAACGCCTGCCTGTCACGCAGGAGGTCGAGGGTTCGAGTCCCTTCCGGATCGCATTGAAGCCCAATCACTTACAAGTGGTTGGGCTTTTTTGTTTTGAGGATGTTTTGGGGCTGGGGACCCTATGGGTACCCCTTTTTGAATTTTATGCCCGATAAACTCAAAAGCCAATCTCTCCGCTTCGCGCAAATTGTTTCTGAATCATGGCTTTTCTGATCTTGATCTTGCCGTATGATTCGCTCAGGCTAATGTCTTCCATGAACGACTTGAGAAACACTTCCTGCAGATAGGCCAGGGTCAGTTTCCCCTCCACATCTTTCAGAAAACCTGAGGTCAGCTCTTCTTCAGGAAAAGGGTTGCCCATCACATGCTCGTACCAATTCACAATGAAATCCTGGTTGAAGTCTTCTTTGTACACCGGCACGATTTCATCAATCCTGGAGGGACGGTCAATCAGATTATAAGGGATTCTTTCAGGGTGGTTGGTCGTGATGAGAAAGAGCACATTATCTCTGAGTGAGGAGGAGTCCAGCAGCTGAAGGATTTCGCCCAAGGGCTTTTCCTTCATGAGCTCATAGAGTTCTTCGATGATAATGATCTTCATCCGATCCCTGAGGAAGGATGCAATCATGTTTACACCTTTAAGCAGATAGGTCATATTATGCACTGAGTGCACGCTAATTACAATGGCATCCTGCTCAGTTATTGCTTTGCTCACTGTGTTGGCAATGAATCTGGTTTTGCCTGTACCGGGATCTCCGCAGATGAGAAATGCACGCTTGTAATCCAGCTTCTTTTGCTGATAGAATGCCTGCGATTCGAGAAAACGGCTGACGGCCTTATCGAGGTAAGCAAAAGGTCTCACATGGTTTTCCACAGGAAAATAATTCTGAGACAAGACCTGACTTACAGTTTTGGTGTTCGTGCCAAATTTCGTTCTGTTAAGGCAGAACTTACGGGCATCTTCATTGTAGCCGGGTTCATAAAGACCTGCAGGCAGATGACGGACAAGCTCATGATAATCAAATCCGTAGCCACTGCTTGTTTTTACGATGCCCATTGTTTCAGTTGTACCGGGGTTTTCCATACGTTCGAAATATTTTTTTTGGTTAAAATGGAAGTCACGCATTTTTGTAATCCAATTGCTCATAGCTCGTTGACTTAGGATGGGGTGACATTGTTAAAGAGGACCATTCAAAGGGGTCCCCTGCCTGTACCGCTCAGGATTGAAGGCTCATTCAGCCTGCTTCTCCAGAAGAACTTGTGTCGTTTCTTCCAGCAGATGCGGTTTTGCGAGCAAGGATAACCACGAGGCAGGAATACCGCTTTTGCCGTAAAATGCACCCGCCAGCTGACCGCACACAGCGGCAGTTGTATCGGCATCATCACCCAGATTGGCTGCCATTAGCACGGCTTCCCGAAAGGAATCGGTGTGATAAAAACACCACAGCGCTGCTTCGAGGCTTTCAGTTACATAGCCGCTTCCGCTGATATCGCTGCGAAGCTTTTGCCGGAATCTACCCTGCTGTACATCTTTTAGCCTTCCGTTACTGCGCAGCTTTATGTTGGAAATCTTCCCAATGCAGGTTTCTTTGTCCTCTCCCTGAGCCAGATGCCAAAGCGCACCTGCAAGCAGTTCACAGGCATCGAGACACTCGGCAGCTCCGTGAGTTGTGCGCGAGCTTTGGGCAGCATATAATCTGCATGCTGCTTCACCTTCATCGTGGAAGTACATTACTACCGGAGCAAGCCGCATAATGCTGCCGTTTCCTGCTGAGAAGGGATCATCTGAGCCTGAGAAAGGATTACCGGTTTGTTCGAAGGTTCGCAGACTCTTCCCAACAGTCGATCCAATGTCGAAACAGTGGTCTATGCTGCTCATGTATCCTGTCCGGTACCATCGCAGGTAGCGTCTCATCTGGTCTTCAGGGTCAAAACCCTTGCATTCTGCCAGGCTGTGTGCAAGACAAAGTGCCATTGAGGTGTCGTCGGTCCATGCGCCCGGCAGCAAACCGAAAGGTCCTCCGCCAATCATGTCAGTGAGCGGTGCTTTTGAATCCCGCAGGGTGAATTCAAGGGTAGTGCCGAGTGCATCACCTGCAGCAAGGCCGAAAAGCATACCGGCAAGCCGGTTTTGTTTGTTTTTGGTACCTGATAGGGTTGTCATAGCGGGATGGTATGGGATGATTTGATAGTGAAGGATGGATTTCGTGCAGGGTCGGGGCAGGCTCAGATAAAGCCAACCTCTCGAGTTGCGGCAAAGCTGTTACGTACCAGAGTAATGCGGCTTCGTAAAAGCTTGAATGATTCGTGTGGAGAAATCCCTTTGAGCTTGCACATAAGAAAGAGCTCTTTCAGATAAGCCGGTGTTAGTTTAGCTGAATACCAATCCTGAGATTTCTCAGTTTCGGGCAGTAACTCACCTGTAATATGCTGGTACCAGGCTTCCTCAAAACCAGGCAGATTGTTTGTACCGACTTCTTCAAGTACATCTATCCTGCTCGGTCGATTGGTAAGATTGGCCGGAATCCGCTCAGGCGTATTGGTGGTCATCAGGAAGATGACGTTGTTGCGCAGAATGGCATTGTCGAGGAAATTGAGCACTGTGCTCATGCTGTGACGATTGACTACCTCGGCTAATTCCTCAATAACAAATACCTTGAGTCTGTCAGAGAGATGGGCTTCCAGGGGAATAAGACCGTGATCCATTACCTGATCAATATGATTACGACCATCGAGGCGTATCACTACGGCCTGATGCTGGTCAATGAGCCGCTTGCAGGTATAATCAATAAACCTTGATTTGCCGGTGCCAGGCTCTCCGAATAACAAGATGGATCTGCGATATCCGAGCCTGTTTCTGATGTATATATCTTCGTTAGCCAGAAACTCATTGATTGCCTCATGGGCTTTCTTCAGACCCGGATTGTAATGTTCAAGGTGGAAGTATCCTTCACTGAGATAATGCGATCCCTCGATTCTGTTAAGTCGTTTCAATGAAGCTGCAAACTTGCTTGTAGCACTTTCATTCTCATTTTCATAATCCCTTTCTAAGGACGCGAACATTTCTTCGAGCTCGTCAAACTCACCAAGCTCATCCATTTGATCCATGAGATGCTGCGTATCATTGATGAGATCGAGATTGTCAGGCTGACCAAGCAATTCTGCCGCATATTCAGCGGCTGAAAAATTGTCGTCATTATCATTATCATCATCATCATCAAAATCCTCTCTTTCACTGCTATACAACTCCATCAACGCTTGCTGTTTGAAGGGATCGATTCGTTTGAGTAAAAAATTGCCTTCACGATCTGTGTCAGGGAAGTAAAGACCGGGTGGGAAAACTTCGTAAGCAAGCTGATTTGGAAAAGCGATATGCGAACCGTGGTCGATGTAATAGCGGGTCAGATGTTTTGGCCGGATGTGCGAAGGTTTTTTTGGGGCTGCTTTTTTCATATCAGAATCAGGGTTTAAATTAGGGTTAAGGAGAGCTGAAAACGGCTTGCACGGGTTTTCGCAGGTAAACTAAGTCAAATCACTTTCTTTATCGGTAAATATTAAAGTGTTCGTGAAACCTGTATAAGTGCTGCCGGGCATTTATCTGAAATGCCGTATTGTTACTTTTTAGTACGTGGTAGACGTTTCAGGTCAGTGTGCGGCAAATATGTCACTTTATTTTTACGATTACGGTAATTATTTTGTGCAGACATAATCAGCCCGTCTCTGTGCGGAGGATGCAGTGAGCAGCGCAATAGCGATTGCTGCCGGGTTAGTGCCAATGGGAGAATTTAAGGGCAATGCACAGCACCACGGCCTTTCAGGCTGTGCACTTTGGGATGAAATTTCACCCTGAATAAACAGCACTGCTAAGCCGGGAAAATATGTTTGGTATGCTGTGTTTCGGGAAAGAAGGTTCAGAATGCTGCCTGCCCTGATCAGCTATTTGCCTCTTACCCAGGCCCGGAGGAGTTTGTGATACGGGCTGTTGTTGTTTCTTGCTGCAACGGAAAGATCAGCTCCGGAAAGCTGTGCGGCAATTTTTACATGCTCATAAACCTGCGAGCCGCTTGCGACGCCATGACGCACCAGCCAGGAGCCGATCACGGCCATAAGTTTAGCCGTATCTCCAAACTCAGAAAGCAGCACAGGCCGGTTTTGTTTCAAAGCGCTGTCAATTGCATTCAGCAATTCAATGAGCCGGTTTTCGTCTAAGGGAAGTTCACCGGTATCCATGCAGTTGCAATTCGGGATTTCACGAGGCACCTGCAGGGTCTCTGCCGAGCAGTCCTGTACGGCAAACAAGCCGGGTATCAGCCAGAACGATCCGGGTCGCGGTACAGGGAATTTCCTGTACTCTTCATGGCTCACATAAACCGCTGCCCCGAGCCCCGCTGAGTAGCTTCTGTTCTGACGTCCGATATTTCTGAGCCGGACAGGTAAGGGCAGAAAATGTTCATTAAAAAACTTTGGGGGCATATCAGAAACAATAAAACGTGCCTGCCGGAGCAGCTTGGGCTTGAGAAATTCCCGTCCGTCAGGCATTCCGATAAGAAAGAAGCCGCTTAACTGCATGGGGCTGGCGGTTTCGGGTGAATTAAGGTTGGCCTCAAGCCACTGCGACAGTTCGCTGTAATCACACGGAAAAAACTCAGCAAGTGCCATCGCACTGCGGCCACCTATGGAAGCTTCGAGGGTAAGGTTTGTGACTTCAATAGTAAGGTGATCGGAGAGTTTACGCTCGGAAACCGATTTCTTCCGGACCGTCATGGTGTCAATACCGGACTCCTCCCAGGCTTTTTTGTAGGCCTCTTCACCGGTATAAATATTCTTATTCCGGTCATAAATGGCGGAACCGGGTTTAAGCTTTCGAAAAAAATCAGCCACAAGCGGACTGTTATCGCAAAGTATGAGGGCAGATACAGACCAAACCTGCCGTAGGCTTTCCATCAATGCAGGCAGTTCACGTGCGAGCTGAGATTCGGAAAGTAAAGGAGAGAAATCGGTTCCGCTGCCGGGGTAAACAGCGTAAGTGGTACTGAAGGGAAAATAAAACATAGATCCGGATGATTGACTGAAACTAAGCTCTGAATCAGTTTTTGGTTTAAATATACGTGATTTACGCGGGTCTGCGGAGGTATTCTTTCCTTTTGGAGGGCAGCTTGTGCGTAAAGGGGCTGATGCCTCTGACGGTAACGGAACGTCGTTTAGCATAACCGAAGCGCTTCGTTCAGCAGCGGGCGGGATTAAATCTGCTTTCCCGGCTTCGCTGACCGGCTTTTGAGCCGGATTTTCTTTGTTATTGAAAAGGTTCATTGCTAAGTAACCGTACTATTTGGGTTGGTTGTGGGATGAAATAACAAACTGCCCGCAGCTGGCTCAAAACCTGAATTGACCAGGGTTGAAGCAGTGATTCCCCTGTAAGCTAAGGGAAGATGAATACGGTTTTTGGAAGTGAACGTAGCTGACAAAAGCACAGGCAGAAGCTTAGATCAGCAGGGACAACATTTCAATGCGCAGGATCATAATTCCCGCCAGCCGACTTCAGGGCTGGAGTTGCCTTCAGAGCAAAGGAAAGGTAAAAATGATTCTAAGGCAAGTAATATCATTCAATTAAGCAACTGCATACAGCAACTAAGAATATACGATTACCATAATAGTAAACTTGTAAAGACGGATTTTTAGCTAAATTAATTGTTTATGCCATTTTTAGTAACTATCTTTGAAATGTCGTCACTAAACGGCGAGTTGAGATGGTCAGGCCACGTTTATTACAGCCTGTGAGCCCTAACCGGCTGCTTTGCGCAGGGTCGCAAAATATTTAAAATGGTTACTGTTACAGTAACTAATGGCTGTTGGTTTCTTCAGTCAGTTTTTTATAAACTTTTGAAAGGGGATTTATTATGAAATTCGATACATACTTTAAGCATCACTTTCCGTCAGACCTGCGCCGTTTGCACTTCTTTGAAAGGCGTTTTCGTACTCGCAGCAAGAGCAATCCCTATGAAAGCGGGCTTGCCTTCGGCAATGCCGGCTGGAGTAATATGCGCCGTGACCTTGCCGGGATTCCGGTTGCGCACCGTGAGTTGTTTGTTCTCTCCCTGTTCTTCATGGTACTGACGGATCAGGTCGTTTTTGCCCGTTTCCCAGAGGTGTATCCGAACTGGAGCAAGGCAACGCACTTCCCGAAGTTTGCACAGCGGGGATTTTGTGCCCGGATGCAAAATCCGCTTTACCTGCTGGAAACGCCGGAACGTGCGTCGGCAGCACAGCAAATGGTAAACGTCCCGCTGACAGCAGCTTTGCTGCCTGAAGCTGTCGAAAGCTATTTCTCATTGCTTGGACAGGCCTCATCTGCCTTCCTGGGCGGGGTCAGTCCGGCAGAGATAGCAGATGCGATTGAGCGTGACCAGGATTTCCAATTCGGTCAGGGTGAACTGTGCAGCACCTTTCGCGCCGCGTTTAGCCGAAAGCTGGCTGAAATCAGCTGCGAGGCCTGATTTTTTGAGCCTTCCGGTTTTTGAACTACTTATCAGCACCTGATCATTATATTTTCTCTCAACCTAAACCATAATAAGGATGACCATTCACGAACTTAGATTCTACATCATCGAAGAGCTGATCAGAAATGAGCCACCTACCGGTTGGGTGCATGAAAAGATGACGGAGAAGATGAAAGAGTTAGATCGGGAGATATCCGAAAAATCAGTGCGCACTATCCTGAATGGTCTCGAAGATGCGGGTATTTTGTTAACGAGAAAGGAAGGCAAGGTGAAGCATTATTTCATCGACCGAACCAAGCGTACGACAGATGATGAAGAAGAAAAGTTCAGCGATGAGTATCTGTTCATCGCTTCGGTGTACTCAGCCATGCTACACGACATGTCCCTCACCGACATAAACGCTGCAGCAACAAGTTTTCAGAAGCAGCTCGCCTATGTGATGAACAATCCTGATCACAGAAACAGCGTGTCCAAACTGAGCGAAAATGTCTTTCAGAATACATTCGGGTTGAAGAAAATTACCCGCGGTCAGGCCTCAGTACTCGTTAATCTGCTCCGCAATAAAGGCAAACTTTCAACTCTGACGCTTACCGACGGTGAGAACATCACCTTTGTGTCAGACCGCTTTGTTATACGCGAAAGCTGCCTGATCGTGTGCGGCATCAATGCCGAAACGCATGCCTACTGCGAACTGCTGCCGGTTGAGATTCAAAGCGCCGCCTCATTGAAAACGATATATGACTTCGGTCAGCTCAGACCACAGGAGCGAAATAAGCTCAACTTTGCCCATCTCACGATAGGAGCGCCTACCGGTGGTCAGGCAGACATCATCGTGCTCCGCCTGAGTGATGAAGCCGTTGCCCGGATTAAGGGCAAATCCATGCCGCTGGATTTTGAGCTCCGCGCGGAAGAAAAAGAACTTCAGATCGAACACGCCTGCAACAGTTCACTTGCTGACTGGATCATTGGTCTTGGAACCGGTGTGACCGTACAGGAACCTGAAGAAATGCGTGATCTTGTAAAACAACGCCTGCATGAAATGCTTACAGCTTATGAAAGCTAACATCGAAAAGCATCACCCCAAAAAAACAAAATCAAAAAATATTCAAATGAACAGCCTGCGTTTCCAGCTAACAATTGATACCGACTCTGCCTTTATCTCAAAATCTCCGCAGGGAAATAAAACCAGAGTTACCCTCACCAACCTTGATGAAGAGAGCCTGAAGCAGCTCGCTAAAAGTATTGAAGATGCAAATCTGAGCGGGAAGCTGATTGAACTGCTTAATACCAAGTCTGTCTGAATCTCCTAAAACCGGCAGTAGTACCCAAACAATACGTCCCTGGCAGGAAAAAGTCCCCTTGCTTAGGTTTGTTAATAACGACAAAACCAGAAACCCTAAGGCAAGGAGACCCAAAGAATGGTATGGTATGTATCACAGCGTGAAACCCTGAATTTAATACCAGCGGCAATTAGGATCTTCCTGACAGCAGCAATCGCACACGCAGTTACCAGCAGAGCTCGGTGATGCAGATACAGCTGAGCAGCAGCCACAAATGCATAACAGACAACAGCAGCCACAAAAGTTTTCAAAGCAATCATCAAAACCTGAAGCAGACGCGTGATTAACAGACTTAGCCGACAGTGCTGTAGGTATCAGAGCTGCAGATACAGTGGCAGCCGCTGCTTTAATCTTTTGAGTGAAAGTAGCCTGCCCACAACTGCTATTACAACAAGCCCCATATATTTGATTTCTTATCTTA
>NZ_JAIUMX010000137.1:0-8186 GCF_022565315.1 Cyclonatronum sp.
ATAGCCGGTTTTTCGACTATCTGATTGAAAGCACCTGTGAGCTGGACGACATGATAAAGGATATCGTCAAAAAATCTAATGCCGTTGAATTTGAGCTCAAAAAACAGCAGGAGCCATAAACCCGGCTGCTGCTCCGGCTTTATGGCTCTTCTCATACTGCATGAACCGCCTTTAGGTCTGAATCACACCGGTTTTAAACTCCGGGATTTCCGGATTGTGATTGGCGGCTTCAAGCGCTTTCGAAATACGGCGACGGGTTTCTTCGGGATGGATAATTTCATCAACCCATAAGCGCGCCGCGGCATACTGTACCGTTGTCTGCGATTCGTAGCGCGCGGTGATTTTTTGCAGGAATTCAGCCTTCTCTTCATCACTGAGCTGCTGACCCCTGCGCTCAAGAGCCGAGACCTCAATCTGCATCAGGGTTTTGGCTGCCTGTGCGCCGCCCATTACCGCGATTTTGGCCGTCGGCCAGGCGTAAATAAAGCGCGGATCGTAGGCCTTGCCGCACATGGCGTAGTTGCCGGCTCCGTAGCTGTTGCCCACCACTATTGTGATTTTCGGCACCGTTGAGTTGCTCACCGCGTTCACCATCTTTGCCCCGTCTTTGATGATGCCGCCGTGCTCACTCCGCTTGCCGACCATAAAACCGGTTACATCATGCAAGAAAAGCAGCGGAATTTTCTTCTGATTGCAGTTCATGATAAAACGGGCGGCTTTATCGGCACTGTCGGAGTAAATTACCCCGCCGATCTGCATCTCCCCTGCCTTTGATTTCACCACTTTCCGCTGATTGGCCACAATGCCCACGCTCCAGCCGTCGATGCGCGCATAGCCGGTAATCAGGGTTTGTCCGTAGCCTTTTTTGAATTCCGTGAAGGAATCCGCATCAATGATGCATTCCAGAACCGACATCATATCGTACGGTTTACTGCGGTCAACCGGCAGGCGGTTCAGCATTTCGGAAGCCTCTGCCGCCGGCGCAGCGGATTCAATCCGGTTGAAGCCGGCTGTTTTAAACGGCCCGAGCTTCCCGACGAGGTCCCGGATGGTTGCGAGGCAGGTTGCGTCGTCCGGCATTTTGTAATCGGTCACCCCGCTGATTTCCGTGTGCGTTGTAGCCCCGCCCAGGGTTTCGTTATCCACGTTTTCCCCGATAGCGGCTTTCACCAGAAAACTGCCCGCAAGGAAAACGCTCCCGGTGCCGTCCACAATCAGGGCCTCATCGCTCATGATGGGCAGATACGCGCCGCCGGCCACGCAAGAGCCCATAATCGCGGCAATCTGAGGAATGCCCATCGCACTGATTTTAGCATTGTTCCTGAAAATGCGCCCGAAATGCTCTTTATCGGGGAAAATTTCATCCTGCATCGGCAGATAAACCCCGGCGGAATCAACGAGGTAAATCAGGGGCAGGTGGTTTTCCATCGCGATTTCCTGCGCCCGCAGGTTTTTTTTACAGGTGATGGGGAACCAGGCCCCGGCTTTCACAGTGGCATCGTTGGCTACGATCATGCAAAGCCTGCCCGAGACCGTGCCGAGCCCGGTAATTACGCCGGCTGCGGGACATCCGCCGACTTCCTCATACATGCCGTAACCGGCCCAAAGGCCGGTTTCCTGAAATTCGGAACCCTCATCAATTAAAGCGGCGACCCGCTCGCGGGCCGTCATCTTTCCTTTGGAATGCTCTTTCTCAATGCGTTTCGGGCCACCGCCCATCCGGATTTTGGCCTCCGTAAGGCGCAGTGCTTCAATCTGAGCCTCATGGGCTTCAAGCTGATTGGTCATAACAGTCGAAAAATTAAATATGGAAGTAGAAACTTAACAAGCTCGCGCAAAAATAAGACTTTTTCCGTCACTACTGCTGTTTTTGACTTTTTTTAAAGGGGGATGTGTACCTTACTTTTCTGCCGGTTAAGCCTCTGCCCCTATTCGGGTACAAACTGCTGTCTTAATACTTTGGAAGCAGCAACCGCTCATCCCTAATTCGGTGCCTTATCAAAATGATTTTTCCTGCTTTAGGGTTAGTGTATGAAGGCATAGGCCGGATTCAGCCCCCTTGCAGCTTCAATAAAATACTGCGGCGGTCAGGGCGTTTGCAAGCTGACCGGCTAAGAGCCTTAAATCAATAGCAAAAGTCATTTCACAAAGGTTATTTTAAGACTGTCGCCGGATACACCGAATATTCCTTTACCCCTGGTAGCCCGATTACTTACTCTGATATCTAAACTTATGATTACACCCATAAAAAGCGTCCTGCTTGGGGCACTTATACTGCTCATTTCCGCTCCGGAGCTGCTGGCCCAGCGCAACGTAAGCTACCGCGAACTTGCTTCACAAAACCGGGCACCCGGGCTTTATATCGATCATACGGTCATTAAGGCAGATGAAGGAGAGCCAAACGTGTGGCTTCACTACCGTTTCGGATATGATGTGCTTCGGTTCAGGCAGGTTTCCGGCGGCGCTGCCGACCGTTTTGAAGCTACGGCAGAACTCAGCATTCAGATTTTTGACGCTACGGGCGTTCGCGAACCAGAAGACATCAGAAGAGGTACAGCTATCAAAACCCTCACCTGGCGGGGCCGGGCTCAGGCCTCCGGTTTTGATGAAACAAGCCGGGCCGACCTCTTCCTGAATGCGAACCTCTCTGCACAGCTGCCCGCCGGCCGTTATGCTTATGCAACCTCCATCACCCTCGACGGCCGGCCCCTTCAGCTTCGCCGAAACATGCGCATGTTTACCGTACCCGATTTTACAGAGCCCGGGAGTACACCCGTTTGGTTCGCATATCCTGCTGAGGAATCTTCATCTGACCGTTTCGGACTGATTAACTTCGGCCGTTCCGTACTTTACGCACAGGATTTTGACGCCCTGCTGCTGCTGCCCGATCCTGAACGGACCTACAGCCTGCACGTAAATCAGGTTGATGCAGCCACACGCGACACAAGTGTGATACGACAGGTGTTTGAAGCAGAAATCACCCCTGAAACTATCCGGCGCATCAGCCGCATGCAGATCAGCGAGCAAAGCGGCGCGCAACCATTTCTCGAAGTTGATGAAGCGGAAACAGGCAGCACTGCCGCCGCTTCCTACCTTGCACAAATCACCATCCCAAACCGGAAATTCGAAAACACCTCCTTCATCATACAGGTGAAAGACGGGGATACGCTTGTTGCAGAACGCTTTTTCCGAAATTTATGGCTCGATATCCCCACAAGTCTGCTCAATATTGATGTTGCGATTCGGAAAATGGAAATAATTATGGACCGCGACGCACACCGCGAGCTCAGGCGTGGCAATGAGCAGCAGCGCATTGCAAACTTCCGTGCTTTCTGGCAGGCACGCGACCCGGAGCCGGAATCGGACTATAACCCCGTGATGGTTGAATTTTTCCGGAGGGTTGATATTGCTTTTGAACGCTTCACCACGCCGAATCAGCCGGGTTACGACAGCGATCAGGGCCGTACCCTCATCCGGTTTGGGGAACCTGACCGCATCACCCGCAGGCTCCCTGCGGGAAGTCCGGCTGTAGAAGTTTGGCAGTACAGCGACCGCGAGTTCATCTTTGAAGCAACAAGCGGCTTCGGAGAATACAGGTTGCTGCGATCGAACCGGCTTTAACCACCTTTGAAAAAAGGTACAGGCAGGCTGCATAAAAATATTTTTTATGCAGCCTGCCTTTTTTTATTTTCGCAAATGCAGCTTGATACATTGATAATCTTCATTTATCATTTATGAAGTTCGTCAGAACCAAATATTGTTCAACTTTCCGGTTTAGAATACAATCAAGTCTTATCTGCCGTACATTACGCACCACAATGTCATTTTACGCACACTTAACCGGAAGTCCGTTAATCTGGGTTAACCTATATATGTTTCCATGCAAGCCGCAGTTCACGCCCTGAATCATACTCCTCAACCGTTACTTAAAGGCCGTTTAGCCGCCTGAACGATGAACAGCCTCCCTCCTATCTGCGTTACCCCCGGAGACTTCAATGGCGTTGGTCCGGAAACGGTTCTTAAGGCCCTTACGGATCCTGAAGTGGCTGAGAATACTTCTTTTCTGCTGCTCGGCCCCCTTAGGGCATGGCAGTACTGGCAGGAAAAATGCGCCTATGCCGGGCCGTCACTAACCGCTGTTACAACGCTTTCTGCCCCATTTGAAGCCGGCAAAGTGTACGTTTACAACCCGGCAGATGAGCTTTCCCGTTTTATTCCGCAACCTGGTGAACTCACAGCGCCTTCCGGACAGCTGAGCATGGCCTGCATCGCGACCGCCACGGATTTGTGCCTGAGCGGTAAGGCCGCTGCCATGCTTACTGCACCAATCAGCAAAGAGGCCGTAAACCTGGCCGGGCATCACATTCCGGGGCATACAGAGTACCTCGCTGAGCGTGACGGGAACGCCGAGGTTGCCATGATGCTGGTTTCCGGCAATCTCAGGGTCGTTCCGCTTACCACGCACATACCGGTAAAAGCTGTAAGTGCCGCCATCACGCAGCAGCGGATTATCAGCAAGGCGCACATCATCCTGAAAAGCCTTCAGAATGATTTCGGAATTGCCGAACCCAAGCTTGCTGTTTTAGGTCTTAATCCGCATGCCGGCGACGGCGGCGTGATTGGCAGCGAAGAAATCGAAGTGATAACCCCTGCCATAAGCCGTTTGCAACAGCTGGGGCACAACTGTGACGGTCCGTTTCCGGCTGACGGATTTTTTGCCAACCGAACGTATCAGCAATTTGACGCCGTGCTTGCCATGTATCACGATCAGGGGCTTGTAGCCTTTAAAACGATTGCGTTTAATGCGGGCGTCAACTTTACAGCAGGGCTTTCCTTTATCCGCACTTCACCTGATCATGGTACTGCTTTTGGCATTGCCGGCCGCAATATCGCAAATGCGGGCTCCGTGAAAGAAGCCATCACCCTCGCTAAAGCCCTCACGGCCCTGCGCAGCAGAAACGAACCTACAACTACTCCCTACCCAGTAAAAAAAACAGATTAACGTACATGAGCCAGAAAACTGCCCGAATTTACACTTCTCTTGCGCCGGTTTATAACGACCTGATGAAAGATGTGGACTACGAAGACTGGGCCGACTATGTTGATGCGATCATTCAGGAATTGCGGCCGGATGCGGTGAGCCTGCTTGAACTTGCCTGTGGTACCGGAAAAGTTGCGATGTACCTCGAGGAGCTTGACTGCTACGAAATTACCGCCACCGATATGAGCGCCGAAATGCTCGAAATTGGTGAGCGAAAAGCACGCTTCCGCAATATGCAGATTAAGTGGAAACAGCTTGATTTCTACGATATTCAGCTTGATGAAACCTATGATGTTGTCTTTTCGCTGTTCGACAGCGTTAACTACATCATGAATGAAGCCGATTTCCTGAAGATGCTCGCTAATGTGGAAAAGGTGATGCATGAAGATTCCATTTTTATTTTTGATTTCACTACGCCGAAGCATTCCGAATATGTGAACGACAAGCTCAATACCGACGGCGTTAGCCCTGACGGTATCCGTTTTGAACGGGTGAGTTATTATGTACCAAGTCAGAAAGTACATGTGAGTGAGTTTGAGATTGAAGTACTTGATGACGATAAAATAACGGCACTGCGCCGCGACCGGGAAGTTCACAGGCAACGCATTTATGACCTGCAGGAGGTGAAGGCTATTGTGGCAAAATCCAATTTTGAAATGCTTGCCGCTTACGACGATTTCGTGATCGAACCGGCACATGCTAAAACTGAACGTGTAACCATGGTGCTCGCGTGTCGCAGGAACCCGTAATTGAATTCCGGAACGTAACCGTACGTTTCGATGGAAAAAGCATACTGGAAGACCTTGATTTTTCGCTCGGCAACGGCGAGTTCTGCTACCTGATTGGTGCAACCGGCTCGGGTAAAAGTTCGCTGCTGCGGCTCATTTACCGCGACCTGATGCCTGACTTCGGGGATGTGCTTGCAGCAGGCGAACACGTAACCCGTCTCAGGGAGCGGGATATTCCGTTTTTACGGCGCAAGCTTGGCATCGTATTTCAGGACTTCCAGCTGCTGCCCGATCGCAGCGTGTATGAAAATGTAGCCTTCGCACTGGAAGTTACAGGCAACAAGCGCAGCTTTATCCGACAGCGTGTGCTGGAGTGCCTGGCCATGGTCGGGCTTTCCCACAAACATAACAACATGCCCGGCGACCTCTCCGGCGGCGAGCAGCAGCGTGTCGTAATCGCACGTGCGCTGGCCAACGAGCCCCGTATTATGCTGGCAGATGAACCAACCGGTAACCTCGACCCGGAAGCTTCGGCCAGCATCATGGAGCTGCTGATGCAGATCAACAACCGGGGCATGGCCATACTGATGGTAACCCACAGCTACGACCTCGTGCGGCAGTTCCCCCACCGCACCGTAAAACTGGTGGACGGCAAACTGCGGGAAATCGCTCCAGGCGGGGTCTGAGTTGAGGAAGCGCTGCCAATTACGGAGCTCTTTTGATTTGAACATATTTAATGTATGTTATTAATTGCATATGGTAATTCTATATGTAAACATGCGTCTGGTATGAGACGCCAACCGTCTCATATGGGGATTTTTAACCTCCAAAACCAGTCGCTTTTTTTTTGAGATATGTTTTTTTGCTACTTAGATGAGTCAGGTACTCCGCACCTTCCAGGAAACACAAGCCATTATGTGTTGGCAGGTTTAGCTATTCCAACCAATCGTTGGAAGCATTGTGAAATCGAAACCGGCCGAATCAAAAAAGTATGGGCCTTATGGTGAGGAAATCCATAGAAGATGGTTGCTTCAAAGATATCCGGTGCAAAGTCACATTCCGGATTTTGAGTCTTTAAACCAGAACAAGAATTCAAATCGTTGGTCTGAGGCATTTTACAACCAGGGAATGCGAGTGCAGCTACTGCATATAGCCAAAAAAAATCTGTAGAGCTCTTGTTCTGAATAAATATCAACATTGCCTATTTTAATAAATAAAAACCGACTCAGCCTTCGTTATTATACAGGTTTCCAACTACCCATTTTCTCATAAACAGCAATTCCATCAACAAGCATGTTACGCTTTCAAAAACTGTCATCAACTTTGCTGCTGTTTATTTTGACTGTACTGCTTTTGCTGCCTCAGGTTGTTACCGGAATTGCGGTAAGTACTGAAACCGCGGCCCTGTCCCCCTCTTCCGCTTCCGCTTACACTGCTTCAGATACGAACCGCCTCGACCGTATCTCAGCGGCCCGCAGGTCTGACGGGCTCGGTTACGTTATTCGCTTTCACTTCACGTCGAGGCCGGACTCCTTCCGCGTGTTTCAGCCGGAACCGGACCTTATACAGTTCGCCGTTTACAGCAGCAGTCCTGTATCGGTAGCTGAGAACCTTCAGCTACCGGAGCCTTTCGGTGAAGTACGCAGCACGCAAACCGATTTTGGCTTCGGTTTCGATATCCCCCTGAATTCAGAAACTTCGTTTCTGGCTCAAAGCTACATTGATCAGAACCGCAGGCACGCCCTCATCGGACTCACGGAAATTTCCGGGAGGGAAATAGCCGCCCTTACCGAGGGGTTCAATGTTATAAACTGGAACCCTGAGCCAAACGGCCCTAATGCGACAGAGCCCTCCGGCGGAGAAACCGTTTTTGTGCCAAACCCGATTCCCGTACCCGCAGAGGAAAACAGCCCGCCACCGGCAAGCGAACTGGTAAACTGGATCGTATTTGATACCATCGTGCTCGATGCCGGGCATGGCGGGCGCGACCCCGGTGCCATTGGGGCAAGCGGTACCTACGAAAAAGACATTGTGCTTGCAGTAGCACTGAAAGTCGGGGAATACATCAAAGAGCACATGCCAGAGCTTAGGGTTATTTATACCCGTAATGATGATACTTTCGTAGGCCTTGCCGAACGCGGGCGCATCGCCAACCGCAACAACGGGCACCTTTTTGTTTCTATCCACACCAATGCGCATACCGGCAGACAGGCCAACGGTGCTGAGTTTTACTTTCTGGGTCAGGGCAGAACGCAGTCGGCATTGGAAGTAATGCGGCGAGAAAATGCCGTGACCCGCTTTGAAGATCAGGATGAGCGGCCGGATGAGCTCACCGATTTTATGCTGCTAACCCACATCATGCAGAATTCGGGCAACATCCGGCAAAGTGAAACCTTCGCCGGGCTGCTCGAGCAGCA
>NZ_JAIUMX010000138.1:0-8073 GCF_022565315.1 Cyclonatronum sp.
AGCTGCTATAATCAATACGCAGGGATGCAGCGGCGGAATCGGGGGCGCTTAATCCCCAAACCTGAGCCGACCGCGCGGTGATACCCAGTTCCTGAAGCTGCGGGTCGGAGAAGTTCTCTCCGGGGGTATCAGCGGTGCGCAGGGCGCGGTTCAGCCCGCCGAATGCATACAGCCTAACATCGCTGCCGGTCAGGTTTTCTATACTTATGCTACTGCCGGAATTACCGGAGCTTCCTGTCTGACCTGATGCTACAAAAGCCGATAGCTGACCGATGCCGGGCTGACTTGGCTCCCATTCTCCGCTGCCAAAAAGGCTGGCGTTAAAGCCATTGCGCAGATCGTAGGCTGTCGTGCCTGTGCCTTCATCAAAACGGTAGTAGGCTTTGAGGTTTTGGAAATCGGGCTCCAGCACAGAAATGGTGCGGTGCATGGTTTGGCGAATTTCCTCCGGACTGCGTGCCGTGTTCCAGATACGGAGTTCGTCTATGCGCCCATTCAGGAAATTTTCGTTATTCCATTGGCCGATATAGACATTTCCTTCACCCATAAAAGGCCCGGTGGCAAAGTCGGTTCCATCGGCTACCCCGTTCAGATATACGGTACGCGCGTTGGTGTTCACATCATAGGTAAAGGCAACATGCGACCATAGCCCGGCCGGAACGTCGGTCTGCCCGGTTAAGTCATCGCCATAAAAGCCCATGTGTACCCTGCCGTTTCGCAGAATGAGGTGTATGGTGCGGGAATCGGGGTTACCACTAATATTCTGACCCAAAATGGTTCGGTCTCCGGAAACTGACGAAGGTTTCACCCAGGCCTCAACGGTGAAGCTGCTGTTCACCAGCCCGAGCGCACTGCCGCCAGTATTGGTAGCAAGCGCGCCCCCGAGGTTTAGGGCAGATCCGCCGCCGTAGGGGGGAGCACTTATGATAAAATTCTCTGTTAAATTGCCCGGATCCGATATCAATAAGTTTCCGGTTTGTTGAATTACGGCTGAAACAGAGAACGGAAGCGAATTTTCGTAATTAAAAGAGAATACAAAAGATTTAGAATCATTTGCATCAATATTACCGATACTGAGAATATTCGTAGTGCTGTCGAACTCCGGAATTTCTGAGCCAAAACCAGGAAGAGTAATATTTTCGTCCCATTCAAAAAGTAAAGCCATATTTTGGGCAACATCCGGGCCCTGATTTGTTAGCTGAATCTCAACCCGAATGTCATTTGGGTTTGGGTCATCCATACTCAGGAACGAATGGGTTATAATTGGCTCTATAACCCTAAATGAAGCTACACTGTATTCACCCCGATGAATAACTCCGGATCTGGTAAATACCCGCGCTGATGTGTCATTATTCCAGTTCAGGTCAGGTACCCAGCTGCTGTCAGGATGCGGGCGAAAGATTACATAAAGCGGGTCATTCAAAAGGTTTTCGCCAACGGCTGTACCATAGCTTAGGTCCAGCTGACCTGTTATCTCTATATCTCCTCTGGGAACAAGCCCGAATGTGGTGTTGAGCCGGTTGTTTACAATCGTTTGAAATCCGTTTACAGTGCTGAACTGCTCACCCGGAGCATTAATACTGCGAAGCGGCTTAGAACCTTCACCTTTCTTGTAAAGGTGAATTGCATTGGTTGTGAGTCCGGATACGACCAACTCATCTCCGGCAGAACCAATGTTTGCATCATTTCCGACAGTTGCAAATGCACTTACATTTCCGGCAGGTACCCCGCTAAAAGTTACCCAATCCGGCGATCCATAAAGAGTAGCGTTAACCCCTTTGAAATTGAAAAGGATATCACCTTGATTAGCATCAAACCTGTAGTAACTGCTTAGGTCATGGAAAACATCTGAATCAGGGTTGATGGTCTGATGTAACAGCCAGGAAGAAGTTGTGGTCCACAAGCGCAGTTCATCCATCTGACCACTGAAGTATCCGTCGCTCCCCCGTCCTATGTATAGCTCCGAAGTCCCGCTGAAATGATTGGCTGCGGTCCGGCTGCCATCTTCAATGCCATTCAGAAAAATCTTTTGCTCCATCGTATCGGCATCATATACAAAAGCCAGATGATACCAGATATTTGATTCAAGGGCTGTATTGCCTGTAAGCACGTCTCCGGAAAAACTCATGAATGCATTTCCATCATGAAGTCCAATCTGTAATCTTTCACCTGAATCACCGGAAAGCTGGCCTAAAATTACGGATGTACCGTTTAAATTATCGGGCTTGACCCACACATCCACAGCAAAACTGCTATTTGTAAATCCAGCATCTTCAGCAGATATATTTGTGGATGCATACTGATTTGACCCGTTAAACTGCATCGCAGAAGCCATTCCGTAGGGAGGTGGTGCAATCTTGACGGTATAATTTTGCGTGACAACGGTATCGTTTTGATCCAGATAACTTACCAAAGCCGACAAAAAGCCCACTTCTGAATCTGTTTTTTGTACCGTAACTGTTATAGACGCCGATTGCCCACTTGAAAGCGGTCCGATAGTCCAGGTAGAGTCGGTAACCGTACCCGAGCTGAAGCTCAGATCACTCAAATTCTGCTTGCTAAAAACTACTTCTGCATCGCTCATTAAATCATCAAATCCGTCATTGCGCACTGTAAGCTGAATGGATGCAGTTTCTCCATCATTCAATATCTCTATGTTGGAAGAAAACTCACTAACCACATCAAAATCAAATATATATCCCGGCGGAAAATCGAGCGGTATAGCCTTCAGATATGGGAATGACTTGCCCTCAATAATGGCCCAGGGACCTGATTCCGAAAAGTCAAATCCTGAAAAACTTGAAGCCTGATATAATTGCGAGAGGGATAAGCCCGTGCCAAGCGTGGAGTTGACCGCACCACTTGAGTTCGTATTCCAATATCCATTAGCCTGTAAACCTGTGTTCACAATCGCATTAATTGAATCCATAAAAATATTTGGATTAAATACACCTCTATTGCCAGTTACATATACATTACTTACAGCACCAGTTTGTACATAAGCTATGCCTGAGCCTTCAAAGTTTGAATATATGTTTCCTGTTGCATAGGCATTTGTAATTGTACTGTTATTAGATAGATATCCGGTTATTCCGCCTACATATTGCTTACCACTTACGGTTCCTGTAGTAAAAACTTCTGTCAATATCCCACCCCTAGTTGTACCAACAAGTCCACCAATGTGTGTATAGTCTTCAAAAACATTATCAATTAATGCTGTATTTGCAAAAACACGGCCTGTTGCAAAACTTTGGTGCATAGTCACCATATTTGATGAATTAGAAATAATACCACCAATCAAACCGCCTAATAGGGCTCTTCCTCCTACAACCATTGTAGAATTACTTTGAGCAACACTCCCTCTTCTTTTTCGTCCAACTAATCCCCCAGCTAGTGCATCGGAATTAATTGTGCCCTGAGTCGAAGATCCTACAATAGTTCCAAAACTTTCTCCTATCAATCCTCCCACATATACTCTACCATAAATAGTTCCGCTAAAACTAGAGTTGGAAATCGTGAGGTCATTATTGCCATTTCCGATAAAACCACCTACATGATCTGATAAGGAAGCGTTTATAATAGCATTATAAATATGCACATTATCAATTAATGTCGTTACATTATTTTCAAAAATACCACCCGCAATGATTCCTGCTTGTGATGAATTTGTTGTTATTTCAGGAGAATCGATATTTATATCCCGAATAACTGTGTTTTCATTAATACGACCAAAAATACCCGTAAAACCTGAATTTCTGTTTATATACAGTCCCTTTATAGTAAACCTGCCGCCGTTGCCATCCGAGCCGGATATATTCACATTACTAAACATAAATATCGGATTCCAACCTTCTCCTCCATTTGCGCTTTCACTCGCATAGGTGTGATATCCTGCAGTAGTTTCATCTAAGTCGTTTATTAACTGAAAGTAAACACCGTTCGTATTACGAATGTTATGAAGATGTTCCCATGTTGATATTTGAAAAGCTGTTTGAGGTGTCAGGCCATCACCACCGGCAAAGCCACTATTCAGCAAAAAATCGTTTTCTTCAGAGTTGGTAAATATCTGGTTTTTCGCGTCTAAATCAATGCGCTCTGTTGATTGTGCAAGTATTTCAATAAATAAAGTGCTAAAGCACAGAACCATTATGGTTAAGATTGAATATTTTATCATAAACTTGTTGAAGTACTTCATAATTGCTGCAATATTATTTCTGATTTATTTTTAGCTCTGAACACACTTATTCATGTATTCAATTAAGAGACAAGCTAAAATAATTTAGTTTTGGGGTGTTAGTACGCATTTCCCAAACTATAGTACGGATAGCCCAAAAAACGGGGTTGAACGTACTCCAGGCCCCTTTTCAGACCTGTATGGGGTAGTTTGGGTCAGATTAGTTGCCAGGAGAGGGGCTTTGAGTTTCGGGGTAAAAAAAGGTTCAGGGGCTAAGCACACATTTCTGAATTTAAACATCCAACCCGCTCCCGGCTGTAAAAACGGCCTTGATTTCACAACGTAATTCCGAAAAGGGCAGCGGGCTACTCCCCGAATCAAACCCCTTCTATAAATTGTTTTGGCGTTACCCCTTTGAGCTGCCTGAACACCCGGCAAAAGTAGCTCAGGCTGTTGAATCCCACCGCGTAGGCGATCTCACTAATGGTTCCTTCCTGCTGCTTCATGGATGCACAGGCCAGCTCTATGCGTCTTCTTCTGATATATTCCTGCGGGCTGCACCCGGCTTCTTTTTTGATGAACCGATTTAAACTTGAACTGCTCATTGCAAGTGTTGCGCCCATATCCTGAACGGAGTAATCCGGGTTGTGAAGATCGGCATCAATTTTTTGCTGCCAATCCGGCATCGAATCAGGCTGATGTGCGCTCGTATCTTTTGTTGTGACTGCACCTGCCGCTGCTTCTGTTCCGGATGCTGATGGCACCGGTTTCAGCCTGAGTTTCTGCCTGTAATAATTTCTCAGGCGCATCAGCAGGGTGAGCTGCCCGAATACCCGGGCGCGCAGTATTTCCGGGGAGAATGGTTTGGTGATGTAATCATTCGCGCCCGATTCCAGGCCGGTCAGCTCATTATGGTTTCCGCCTTTTGCGGTAATCATGATGATGGGGATGTGCGCGGTCTCCGGGTCTTCTTTAATGATGCGGCTCGCTGAAATGCCGTCGAGCCCGGGCATCATCACATCGGATAGGATGATGTCGGGCTGCAGCGATTTGGATATGGCTACCAGCTCAAGCCCGTTTGCGCACTCGGCATAGCGGTACTCATTGCCAAGGACCGAGCGGATAAACGCACGGATATCATGGTTGTCGTCGGCGAGAAGTAGCAGGGGGATGTCTTCGGACTCGTCAATTGTTGCTACGGCTGACAGATTCGCCTCCGGTAAGGACTCTGTGCCGCTGAACGGAAGGTGCCTGTGCTCGAAAGGCGGTGTATTTTGCGGATGCATTTGGATGCTGTCGTCATCTTCCAGAACGGTATAGTCGGCCTTGATGTGGGCAAGACCTGTTTTACAGCCAATCGCTACTTCGGTTCCGGCCTGCTCTTCTGATGTGAGGGCAATCTCCATGCCATGAAGCCCGGCCACATATTTTACCAGGTTCAGTCCGATACCGGAGCCGGAGGTGCTCAGTAGTCCGCTCTTGGCCCGGTAGTAGCGGTCGAAAATATGCTGCTGTTCACCGGCGGGAATCCCGATGCCGGTATCTTTCACCCGGATTTCAGCGGTTTCACCGGTGATGATGCAGCTCAGGGCTACACTTCCATCTTGTGTGTATTTCACCGCATTGGAAAGGATGTTGGAAAAAAGAAGTTCGGTCAGCTCCGTATCGGCGTATATCCAAAACGGCTCATCGGGCAGCTGTAAGTGAAACTCAAGGCCTTTTCGCCGGGCGAGCTCGCGGTACCATCCGGCAATTTTTCTGAGCAGGGCCGTAAGTTCAACCCGGCGCAGCTGTAAGGTGTAGGTTCCGCTTTCCATTTTGGACAGATTCAGGATCTGATCTATAAGCGAAAGCAGGCGGTTTGAATTTTCGAGGATGCGCTCATACTCGCTGATGCGCTTTTGCAGGGGGAGGGTTTTGTCGGCAATCAGCCGCTCGGTTGGTCCCTTAATCAGCGTAAGCGGAGTGCGAAACTCATGGCTAACATTGGAGAAAAAGGTGCTTTTGATTTTATCCAGCTTTTCAAGCTGTTCGCTTTTTTGCCGCACTTCTTCGGTGCGCAGGGCTACCTGCTCCTCGAGCTCGGCCTGACGCTCCAAAAGTTGCTGCGTTCGCCATTTCGAGAATCCGAAAACGATGCCGATGAAAAAGATGCCGTATCCCAGATATGCCCACAAACTCCGGTACCAGGGCGGAAGGATGGTGAAGGTGAAGCTCGCCGGCTCCGAGGGTACATAATACAGGTTACGCCCGCGCACGCGGAAGGTGTAGGTGCCCTCCCGCAGGTTTCGGTAATCGACATAAAGCTCGTTCGTCCAGTCTGACCAATCAGTGTCGGCACCTTCGAGTTTGTACTGATAGGCGTTCCGGTCGGCAGGCAGGAAGGATATCAGACCGAAGTTGAAGCGCAGGTTGTTGCTGTCGTATGCCATCACCGGACGGCTGCCGTTTTCTGACCTTCCCCAGCCCTGATACACCAGCGAATCGGATGCCGTTACATGGGTGATGTGCGTCCGAAACTGCGGCAGCGGCCTGTTCGGAATGTTCGGATCAAAATAGCCGATTCGGTTAAATGCCTGAAAATAAACCCTGCCGTTGGCTGATTCGTGGATGGCACTCACGTTGCGGTACACGGCCATGCGGGTGAATTCACTTTCGTGCCAATCGTAAAGGCCGGTCGCTTCATTGTAGGTCGATTTGCCGATTTTCAAGGCGGCCCGGGCAATCCAGGTGTTTCCGTCGCGGCCCGGTGTTACCGGCCATACCCGGAAACCGCCTTCCTCTCCAAAGAGTGCACCGAAGCGGGTGTCTTTTATGATGGCATCCCGCTCCCCGTTCAGCCGGTAGAAGCCGTCTTCGGTGATAAATCCCACATCATCGGGCGTCTGCTTGGTGTAGTTGTAGCTGTCCGCCGGAAGCCCGTCAGCCGCAGTGAACTGCCGGTGAGCTGTTACTTCAGGAAGGCCGGCTTGGTCTCTCCTTACTTTCAGCTGAATGACGCCGTTTCTGCCCGTACCCAGCCAGATATCCCCGTAGCGGTCTTCATTTATGGTAAAAATGGTGTTTTCGTAGGGGAAGATTCGGGTAAAAGAAAAGGTTTTGTCTGCGTTGAGGGAAGCTGCCCAAAGCCCGTCTCCCAGCGCATTGAAATAAAAAAGAGATGCTGATTTCCGGCTTCCTGCCAGACTAAAAACCCGGCCTTCATCAAAAAGCATGGTGATGTTCCCGGACACATCATATACATACAATCCGCCGGAAGTGGCAATCAGCAGTCCGGCAGGCGTTTCATGGAAAGCGTAGATTACCTGATCTTCAATTATTCTGGAAAAACGATTGGCCTCACCTTTGTAAAGACCGTTGTTTGTGCCTGCAAAAACAAGCTGATTGAACTCGGTTACTGTAACAAGGTCGCTTTCCGGCAAGCCCTGCGTTCCCAAAAACCTTCGCATGGGCCGCCCGATTTCAATAGCGGTAATTCCGTTAGCTCCTGAAACCCAAAGCGTTCCGTCCGCATCCTGATAGAGCCGGTGAGAAAGGGTAGCTGTGAGCAGATTTTGATCTGAAAAGTGGTACGTCTGTTTTCCGGCTGCATCAAACACGAATACGCCGGCAGAAGCGGCAACAGCTATACTGCCATCATGCAGGACAAGTACGTCACCAATGCCGATAAAACGCTCGTTACTGAAATCCTGAAGCTTTGCTGAATGGTGCCAGTCGCTACCGGTCAGTATCCAAAGGTCGCCATTTGGGGTAAGGGCTGCAGGTTTACCGCTGAGATTCAGCAAGTAAAGTGATGAGGTAATGAGAGGAAACGCGCCATTGGTTAGCGTTCCATCTGCGTCATAATAATAGAGCCCGCGACCGGAATCGTGAATCCAGGTTTGGGAACCGATCTGCCG
>NZ_JAIUMX010000139.1:0-8019 GCF_022565315.1 Cyclonatronum sp.
CAGCTGAATGAAAAAATTGAGGAAATGCAGGCGCTTTTTCAGGCTTTTGCAGGAGATGAGATTAATTTCGGGGAGCGGCTTGAGACTGCGGAAGATCTTTTGCTTGCTTCTGCGGAATATTTCGAAAATCTTGCCGTGCTTTTATCAGAGAGTCCGCTCACCATTTTGCAGCCCATGCCGGTACCTGCGCTCAATACGGCTTCAACCCTGGTTTTTAATCTGGATGAAGAGCTTGCTTCTGAGCAGATGCGGGAGCTGGAAGAAATGCAGTCGGCCGTAATTCAGCTCGATAACCTTTACAGGGAATCAATTAGCGCTGTTGAACTGAACCTGAATCTGGTGGAAAGCCTGATGTACGGGCAGGCCCAATCTGAAACAAACGGGGCAGAAACGGTGCCTGAAAATTCTCTGATGGAATTGTTCCATGGCTTTGGAGAGACGGTCACCCTCTTTGAAACTTATTTTGCAGAGCAGGCACAGCAAAACTGGGGAAATGTAAGGTGGGCAGGGAATCTGAGAAGGCTTATGGCGCAAAATCGTTCTGGTATCATTGATCCTATAAGAGGGTCAAGAACTGCTCGTACGGGCTCTGGGCAAGAAACTGTTCAATTAACAAACCTTCCTTTTTATACCTTACACTACTATTATAATAATAATGCCAGGGGTAACTGGGAGATGATACATGGAGCTTTCCGAATGGCACAGCGGGTGTATTTTCTTGATTTGCTTTTTGATGAATCATTTAATTTAATACATGCTAGTCCTATGTTTTTCGACTCTAATTATACTTTTAGATATTTTGATTATGAGTATGATACACAAAGGTATGTACCCACGTATAGACATAACGTAGGTAGGGCAGGCGATATATACCGGGAATTCAAACGAAAGGAGTGGGACCAAAGCCTTGTTTCTACCATACAGCAAATAGAAGAAACTTCTCACAGAAACTTCTGGTACTATATGCACTATAATGGTCTTGGGGCTTATATGGAAAGTTATCTTAACTGGATTGAAAGCGGAAATGTTGATGACGATAAGCAGGCAAGGGCAGCTGATTTATTTAGCAACATGCACAGTATAACCGCATTAGCTGACGACTTCTACCGCATTCAGACGCAGCTTACTTCCGTTCTGTGGGATCTCAACAACAATTATGTGGAATGGCGCAGAGAGATAGACCGGATTCAGACTGAAAACGATGGCGGATCGGAGGATTTGCTGAACATTGAAACGGATTACAGTGAATACATCGCTAACCGGACCCGGCTTTCGGAAATGCTGATGCCGCCTGTTATTAGCACTGTTGAGATACAGCTTAACTCGCAGCCCGATGCTGTATTTACCGAAGCGGAAATCAGGTGGACCGCTAATCACGGGCACAAAATTACCGAAACTTCTTTTCAGTATAACGTTGACGGGCAAACCGGCAGCGGCGGCCTACTCGAAGGTCTGAATGAGTACTTCACGCTGGGTCTTGATCCGGATCAGGCCGGCAACACGGGCTCCGTTGATGGCAGCATCACCCTAATGCCCGTTGTTAAGTTTGGTGAGCGGACTGAAACCGGATTTCTAACTGAAGACCCTGAGATTGATTTTGGGATTCGGGTACGGGGTGCGGCCGGCACAACAGCCGTGCGCAGAGGGAGCCTAAGGGTTGCAACAGGCTTCTCCGGCGGGATAAGCACCGGTCCTGGCGCAGGTGGCGGCTCAGTTACCGTACCTGTCCCCCCCTCATCCGGCTCAGGTACCGGACTACAAAGACCGCACATCATCCTTTCCAACACTTATAACCATGAATCAAGGCCAATAGTATTCACTTTTTTTACTTCTACGCAGAGTGTCTATTTTACAAGCAATTCTCAGTTTATCCGCCTTACTATAGATGGCTACGACAGCTCACATAATATCAATTTGTACGAATACGCCATTGGTACAGTACGGGGCGGAACCGATGTGCTGGGCTGGACTGAACTTCAGGGTGAGCGTATCAATATGCCTGAGATTCCGTCGCAGCGTATGATTGGGAACACACAGTTCTTAAGCCTTAATGAAGGTGTGCAGTACTTTATTTCTGCACGGGTAACGAATGCCAACGGGCAGCTGAGTCCGGTTCAGCGCTCTAACCACCCCATCATTTACGACGGTACAAAACCCGATGCGCCGCAGCTTTCACACCTGCCGCAGGTTCCGGTCATCTCATCAGTAACCCCTGTTGAAACCCGTCGTGCAGTTTCTGCTTTTGTGCCACAACTTACCATACCGGATATGGAACAGATCAGCAGTCCGTTTTTTGAACCAGTTCTTCGGTTTAGTGGCATATCGGCCTCAGACAATCTTTCCGGAATACTGGGTTATGAATACGCGGTCAGTAACGATCCCGATAACGGCCATGTATTGTTCGATGCCGGTGAATATACCTTCCATACCGATAGTGAGCTGCTTGTAGAAGGCGGACGCTTCGACGAGTTCTTTAATAGTTTTACCGATGAAATGTGGCTGCACATCAGAGCTGTAGATCTTGCCGGAAACCGCAGCGATATTACGACCCGGGGCCCGTTTTTGTCAGATGACCCGAGCGCCCCGTTTTCGGGCAAAATGACTGCTAAAGTTGATCCGCAGGATATCAAGCTGTATCTCACGGAAGTACCCTTTGATCCTGAAAGTGATGTTACGGGTATTCAGTATCAGCTTGTAAGCCGCAGTTACACGTATTCGAATGATGGGAAAACGGTAATCTCGTACAGCGATACGGTTCTGAGATCATTTCCGGCAGGCACAGGGGTAGATCTCGACTGGAATCTGCAGAAATCGGCTGATGAGGCAAGCGGTTCTCAGCAGCATCAGCGCTTCCTTTCTGTTTCTAAAGACGGGCTGCCCGTAGGGGATGACCTGTACCTGCAGTACCGCTCCGTGAACGCTCACGGCAGCCTCTCAGAGGTGCGCGAGTCAGGTCCTATTAACCTTGATACAACGCCACCTACAGGAACGGCTTCAGCAAGCTTTTCTAATCTCTCGTTCAGCAGATTAGGAGTTGATATCAATGCTAACAACATACAAGATCTTGAGTCCGGAGTTGTAAAAGTTGTGTTTTCTTTTCCAGGTTCTTCTAACTCAACGACATTTACACACACAAGATATTTCCCAAGAAACTCAGTTATTTCAAATATTAATTGGCGAAGTCCTTCTTTTTCAGAATTTGTTTTAGCACGTTGTGTAGAGTATCCTTATTCAGTTAGGGTCTATAACGGTGCCGGTCTGGTGACAACCATTTCCGGAACCATTATGAGGCCTCCGGCACGCGGGCAGCAATGCCCCTAATACACCAATCAACATTCAGATTTAAAGCCCTATGTTCCGGAAAATGTATCTCTTAAAAGTGCTGTTGTTCCTCTTGGTGTGCTCGGGTCTGCCTTCGGCGGCGGCCGCGCAGCAAACGCCTGCCGAAGGCGGCCTGATGGTGCTTACGAGTGCCGAAGGGCAGGCCTTTGTATTTCTTACGGTGCCCCCGCCGCTATCGCACGGCTTTCTGGTTTACCGCCGTACAGGGAGCGAAACGGAATGGCAGCGGCTTACCAATGCCCCCGTAATGCCGGTGCAAAACGGCTTTCAGCTGCAGCAGCAGCTTGGCGGGGGCTGGCAGCTGATTGAGCAGACCATGCCGGATACAGACCCGCAGTCGGTTTTTCTTTCCCTGCGCAGCGGCTCGGAACAAAATCTGCTCACCATTCTGGCACTCCCGGAGCTGGCTGAGGCAATGGGGTTCCTTTTTGTGGACGCGCAGGCGCCGGCAGGGCAAACCGCCGCGTATCGCATCGAATTTGTAAGTGATATTGGCCGTTCCATCGGGGTTATTTATGAAACCGAAGCTGAGCTTACACCCATACGTCCGCTTCCTCCGCAAAACCTTAGCATTCGCCATGAAGGGCGTAATATCATCATGAACTGGGATTACCCGGCCTACGACAGCCCCGGTACAGAGTACGTGCTTCTGTTTCGGCCCCGCTTTCGCATGGAAGGGGAAACCCGCATCCGCGAAGCCGTGAGCGGCTTCCTGCTGCGCACCACTGATAACCGCAGCTTTGAGTTCCGGTTTCGGGTGCCTGCCATCAACACCGAATACGAATTCTGGGTTGAAGCCCGCGATTATATGGGGCAGCCCTCCCCCGATAATGAAATTATCCGGATGCTGATAGCCGATAATGTGCCGCCGGCAGCGCTGTCGGCGGTCAACGGGAGGATCACCTCCCGAAACCTGGCCGAAATCAGCTGGCCGGTGAGCCGCTCCGTAGATGCCGCGGGCTACAGGGTGTACCGCGCCGCTGCCGATGAAGAAGACTTCCTGCTGCTTACTGAAACCATGCTGCCGCTGCTCAGCAGTACCTTTACGGACAGCACCGCTTTACCCGGGGTTCAGTACCGCTATGCGGTTACGGTAATCGGCCGCAACACCATCGAAAGCGGGCGGAGCAACAATGCACACCTGCTTATTCCCGATACCCGCAGGCTTCCTGCCCTTCAGGGTATCGCAGCCCGTTTCGATGACGGTACCGGGCAGGTTGAGGTCAGCTGGCAGCCGGTTCCGGAAAGCATGCGCGAACAGCTGCGCAGCTACCGCATCATGCGGCGACAGCTGAACCCGCCGGTACAGGCCGGTTTTACCCAAATAAACGACGGAAGCTGGCGGGAGGCACGCATTACCGATCCCGGCATACAGGGCCGCGGATTCGAGGAGGGCGTAACCTATCAGTACGGCGTGTTTGCGATTCACCAAAACGGAAACATGGGCGATACGCTGTTCACCCGGCTTCAGATCCCGACACTAAGCCTGCCAGACGCCCCTACCGCAATTCAGTTGAGCGTACAGTCCGATTTCCGGGTAGATGTCAGCTGGGGAGGTTCACCCAGTCCGCGGGTAAACCACTACCGCCTGTACCGCCAAAACCCTGACACTACCGGGCAGAAAGAACCCGTACTGTTGTTCACCGGCGACCGGAATCAGCGCTTTTATGCTGATGAAAGCGTACAGCTTAATCAGCGCTATGTGTACGCTGTGAGCGCGGTTGATTCGCTTGGAAACGCATCCCCGCTGCTTTTTGCCGACACCCTGATCACCCGGCGAACCTCCCCGCCGCTGCCGGTCCGTAACCTGCAGCTTGCCGGCAACGGCGCGGGCGTTCAGCTTGCATGGCAGTCAGGCGATGACAGCAGCCATCTTGCCGCCTTCCGCATTTACCGCTCAGAAACGGCGGCCGGATTGTTTACTTTGATTGGTGAAACGGAGCCGCATCAGTTGTCATTTACCGATCCGGCAGGCCTGCCGGGCTTGTGGTATCGGGTTTCCCCCGTTGACCTCAGCGGCCGCGAAGCCCGGCAGAACCGCGCGGTTCAGGCTGCGGCGAATTAGCCGGTTCCGGTTCACAGGCAAAAATCCCGTTTCGTATTTCTAAGTTTTGGATTCAAAAAAGATGTCATCACCCCAAAAAGCACATCCGGCACTGAAACACCCGCGGGCAATTGCAGCAGCACGGCTTTTTCTACGGGTGAGGCTTTTCCGGACCTTATTTTTATTTGGGATGACGGGCTTCCTGCTCCTTACCCTGCCCGGTGCGGCCTGGTCACAGCAGTTCGGGCAGCCGCTTCGTACCACACAGAACTTTCACCTGCAGCAGGGCATATCGCAGTATGAGTCAGGCGACCCCGAAGGCGCGATTGAATCGCTGGAGTGGGCGCTTGAGGAAGACGGTGAGGCTGCGGAAGTTTATATCTACCTGAGCTCGGCCTACCTGCTCAGCGGCAGGCATGGGGAGGCCGCTGAACTTGCAGCCCGTGGCATTGAGCTGTTTCCTGATTTGGTGCGCCTCTACGCCGTTAAAGGAGAAGCAATAGCACAAACCAATTTGGCTGGTATCATCCCGGTTTATGAAGCCATGCGGGCGCTGCTGTTACAGCGGCCCGGACGCGAAGCCGACGGCATCACTGTTCGGATGGTTGAAAACACACTCGGTGCGGTTCACGAACAGCTGGGCGGACAATATTATACCGAAGGTGAAACCGCAAAGGCGGCTGATGCCTTTCGGAATGCCCTGCGCTATACCGGTGATAACCCCATGCTGCACAATAACCTGGCTTTTTTGCTAATGCAGCTTCAGCAGTATGAGGAAGCCCGGCAGGTACTGGATTCGGCCCTCATCCGCTTCCCGGAGAGTCAGAACCTGGTTTTCCTTCGCGCGCAGCTTGCCGGTGAAACCGGTGAAACGGAGGCCGCCGTAAGGCTGCTCGCTCAGCTCTGGGAGGCTGATGCTTCGGATGTGAACCGGGGCCTTGCCTACGGCATATCGCTGTTTAACAACAATCAGCCGCCCGATGCCAATGCGCTGTTTGAAGAGCTGCTTGAGCGTTTCCCTGAGGAGCCCCGGGTGTACGATACCCTTATCGAAATAAACCGGCAGCGCATGGATCTTCGCGGGCTAAGCCGTGTGCTGAACCTCCGCCGCCTGCAGTTCCCTGATGATGAGGAAACTGCCCGCGCATACGGTGAATCGCTGATTGCAGCCTCTGACTTCGATGAAGCCTTCACGTTTTATGATACGCTTGCCGCCTCACAGGCAGAAGCGGGGCAGCCGGTGCGTGCCGCTGAATCTGGCCGTTTGGCAGCAAGAGCCCTGCTTTTTTCAGATGAACCGGAGCAGGCCCTTGCATATTATGAGCGGTTGCTGGCAGAGGAGGCGGTTTCTCCGGTTCTTTTCCGTGAGGCCGGTTTGCTTGCTGCGGCCCTCGGGCAGCGGGACCGCGCCTACACGCTGCTAAGCAGCTATGCAGCAGAAAGCGCTGAAGGTCGTTTACTGGTGAAAACCGCAGGACTCGCCCCGCCTCACGAAGAAGGGCAGCGGGTGAGGGAAGCCTCCCTGAAGGCCGCTTTGGATACGAGCTGGCAGGGCTTTGCAGAGTGGCTTTTACTGTCGGACTCCCTTCGTCAGGCAGCGGTTCAGACCGACACCCTAACCGCAATCATTGGCCGGATGTTTCGTACTTATGCCCGAGGGCAGCAGCTGGTGCAGCAGGATGCTGAACAGGATATGGAGACCCTAAACCCCACAGAACCGGTAGTGTTTCAGACTGGCCGGGAGCTGGAGGAGATGGAAACGTATATCAGCCAGGCACTCCGTTTTGTGACCGAAAGAATGCAGGCAGCACAGGCTGCAGCGGTGATGGACCGCCTGAGCGAACAGCTGGACGAAAGTCCGCTGCTGATGGTGTATCAGGCTGCTCTTGCAGAACGGATGAACGAGCCGGAACAGGCGCTCAGCTGGCTTACGGAGGCCTTGCGTTCCGGTGCAGCAAGTGCGGATATACATCTTTCTATGGCCCGGCTGTATCGGGGGCAGAATCAGACCGAGATGGCCCTGCTTGCATTTGAAAGGGCATTAACCGTTGATCCGAGCAACCGCCGCGCCTACCGGGGCATTGTAGATCTGAGCCAGGAATCAGGGCGCCTCGATGAGCTTGCCGACCGCTGGCTGGCAAGGTACCGGGCCAACCCCCGCAATGAAAATCTCCGCGAATTCCTGACCGAAACCCTGCACAAAGCCGGCCGGTTCACCGAAGCTCGCGAGCTTTAAGCCGCCCTCGAAAGGGCACGCGAATTTTGGCATTGGCCGGCGACCGCAGACGACGGAAAAAAGAACCGCCTGCCAAGAGTCGAATCCCGCTGCCTCGCCCCCCCCCAACCCCCAAACTACCCCGAACCAAAAAGCCCCTCTCCTGAAGACCATGCCTGTAAGGCCTGGTGGTATTTTCAGGAGAGGGGTTGGGGTGAGGTCCACTGCGATAATGGCACGCGGATTTTCCGGATTGAACGGGATTTTCGCGGATTGTTCAAATGGCATGATGCCAAATTTCCCGTAGGGAAACCACATGGGTAGAAAAAAACGCGGTTCACCCCTCCCAACCCCGAAACCAAAAGCCCCTCTCCTGAAGACAATGTACGTAGAGCCTGGTGGCCTTTTCAGGAGAGGG
>NZ_JAIUMX010000140.1:0-7948 GCF_022565315.1 Cyclonatronum sp.
CCACGAAGCCTTACGATCATTGTTTTCAGGAGAGGGGCTTTTTATTTCGGGGTAGTTTAGGGTTTTTGAAGCCTGAACTACCAGCACCAGCCCGCCGTCCCCGCTCAACTACCCAAACCCACCACCGGCATGGCGGCGTGAACGCGCTGGAAGGTCCCGGATAAGCGTGCGACCTGCATTATACATAACCCCACACCCCCAAAACCGCACGCTTTCCGGGATGACGGGTTGGGGGGGTAGTATCACAAACGGCGCGGCAGGCCGCGCCAGTAATTCGCACCAAATACCAGCCCGCGGTCCACCGTCCGCCGCCCCCGGTCGGCGAAGCCCCCAAACCCACCACCGGCATGGCGGCGTGAACGCGCTGGAAGGTCCCGGATAAGCGTGCGACCTGCATTTTACATAACCCCAAACCCCCAAAACCGCACGCTTTCCGGGATGACGGGTTGGGGGGGTAGTATCACAAACGGCGCGGCAGGCCGCGCCAGTAATTCGCACCAAATACCAACCCGTGGTCCACAATCCGCCGTCCCCGGTCGGCGACGCCCCGCGACCTAAAACCCTACAAATTTACCACTCCCTGCCCGAAATAGCGGGCCGTGCCGGGGTCGGTGAGGTTGGCCGCATGTCGGGCCATGTATCCGGTGAGGGTAAGGGTGAGCGGCTTGGTGCCCGGCAGCACCGATTTCCAGTTCAGAAGGGTAAACCGCAGCAGCTGCGCGAGCAGCTCCGTCTGTTCTTCCCGGCTCATCATCAGTTGCTCAGCACCCCCTCCCGTTGCGGATTCAGCAGCACTCAGCTTTTCCAGCTTCACCTGAAGCAGGTTCGGCTCCCCGGAAGCCTTGCCGGTCGCTCTTTTATGGTGCGTACACAGCATCCATTCATCATCGCCCGTACACACAGCCTCAAGCGGCTCCTGCGGCAAATAGTGTAATTTGCCCTCGCGCGCCTCCTCGCGCCAAATGTAGCGGTCGCTGCGGCAGCCGTCGGTTATCGCAGCAAGATACAGCGTCACTTCCTTCCCGCAATCCTGCCGGAAATCAGTGAGCATCTTCCGGATGGCCGCCGCTTCTTTCCGGTTGAGCAGCTTGTAATAGTGCACCACAATCTTTCGGATATCTTCATGCAGCAGCTCATTCCGCATGCCTGCAAGGCCGAGCCTCACCGCTTCCAGCAGATCATCCAGCCGCTCCTGCTCTTCTGCCCCGATGCGCATCATCCTTTTCGCCTCCGACATGCACATGATGCCAGCAACCCAGCGGTTGTGATCGCCGGGCTTCCGGAAGGTATTAATCCCCATCACCAGCGTATCCTCCTGCCTTGCCGCGGGCAGCCAGGGGATGCCGTGCAGCTTAAACCACAGCTTAATACCCAAATTACAGGCATAATAGGTCATATTCCTCCTAACGGATGCTTCCGTAATCACCTGTGAAGGCAGTCGTTTCCGCGCCATAAGCGCTTTAAATACATGATAAAGCTGCTGCTTTTGCGGATCGGCATCATGCTTGCCCCAGGGCGAAATATACCACACCAGCCCGGCCGGCTGACCGTTACGGGCAAGGTCCCGAAGGCCCTTTTCGACCGTTTCTGTGAGGTCAGCCGCATCCCGGAAGGCAGCGACACCTGCAATCCGGAAACCCTGCTTCATAAAACCGGAAAGGTCCTGATCCATGAAGCGGCGCAGTTTATTCACGAGGGAATCTGACCCCTGCTTAAACACGATCAGACAGGGAATCACCGGCTCAGCACTTCGCAGATACGGACCATGCTTCGGCAGGCCGCTTTTCAGACCTTCGTGCTCAAGCTGATACCTGCTGCCGATTTCAAGACGCCTGTTTTGGGGGTCAAGTTTTACGGCTGCTGAATTCGGGAGACGAACAAACGAAGCTTTGTTCCGGGTGTCGGCGTAGGGAAAGGCTTCTTTAAATGCACCCTGAATCAGATATCGGATCACAAATCCTCTTACGTACAGGCAGTGCTTGCTGAAACCGGCCTGCTCCCCCCGCAGGTACTGCTGCAGCCCCAGCGCACCGGCAAGCGGACGGTTAAGCAGCGGATAGAGCTCCTCCGCTGGCACCCTGAAATACTTCCGGACCGTGTTAAGGCCGAGAAGCCTGTCCCGGTAAACAACTTTGGAAACCTTGCTGTGATGGCTCAGAAGCGCTGAGAGCGGCATCTGCAGCATGGAAGCTGCACCCGCAAAAGCAACAGCAAGCTGCCAGCCGGAACCCGCACGCGGAGCAATAATCCGGAGCCGGAGCCGGAACAGCTTCAGCGGCTGTTTGGGGTTTTCAGGCTTATCACGCTGCCTTACAAACACATCCAGTTCTCCAAAATCGCCCCGGCGGCAGCAGAACCCCTCCTTGCGGAAATACTGTTCCAGCAGGAAGCGGTAGTAGCGCTGCGTGATGCGCGTATTTTCGCGAAGGTTAACCGTGATGCTATCCGCAGCTCCGGCTTCAACCTCTTCAAAAGCTGTATAAAGAGGATTTTCAATATTGTTCCGGTCTTTTTTGGGGAAGAGATGCGGCCCCAGCTGAACCCGTGTGTGCAGCTCATCCTGCCCGGGGTACACCCTGAAATGATAAAGCCTCTCATCCGACAGCTTCAGCCGAAGCTGATTGGTATAAAACGAGCTTTTTGAAGCTTTTCTGACCAAAGATTCAGCCATCGGTTCAGTGCCCTGCTCAGGGGCATCAGCTGTTGCTGCACCGGCGGTATGTATGCGGTTCATCAGTTTCAGTTCTTTAAACTTCATAGTTGTTTTTATGGGGTTTGGTTGATGGTATCTGTGATGTATCCGGGTGTTTTATGGCAAACCTATATAAATGCTTCAGGCAACTGTTTTTGAATTCAGCAGAAGCTTTTGGGTGAGCCTGCTTATGTCGCATGTTCTTAGATAATGTCTTTCACGGCTTATCTCCAGAACCGGTATCCCTTTCTGCTCCAAATAATCCCGCTTCTGATAGGGCTTCATACTCTTCGTAAAAACCGGCTCACCTAATTCACTGAGTAAATGCCAGCTGTGCGTACAGTCCGGTTCAGTACAGCGGGAGTCAGCCTGTGCAAAAACACGATCGGGCTGCCAGGGCTTGCCGCAAAACAGCGGATATACCTCCTCGACCGGCCTCACGAAGCTGAAAGCATCGCCCGGCTGCGACAGGAAATACTGCACGGCATGCAGCAGCGTGAACAAATGATGGTGCAGCGTCTGAAACACAAAACAGCTTAATCTGAGGCGGTCCTGCTCATTCGGATCGGCCGTGACCGCAAGCTGAGCGGCAGCCCTTCTTTCCTCCTCCAAAGCAAGCTGAATCCGTTCCGTAAGCTCTTCCCACAACAAACGGAACTTCAGGCTGCCCTTCCCCTCCCATGCCGGAACCGCACTGCTTCTGAATGCCGCCCATAACTCCGCAACTGCGCCTCTGATAAGCTGCTGATAAATATAAGAGGGGGCATCCGCAGCAACCGGACCCAGCGGCGTGTACAGCCGGTAGAGGGAATCATCAGGTGATGCTGAGCTGCGGTACAGCTGTACGGCGTCGTTCACAAAACCCCCGGCCCGCTCATCCGGAAGCGCAGCTGCCGTTGCCGTCTCTAAGAGAAATTCCGTGAGGGCATTCCCGTTTTTAAGTACCGATGCCGGCGTTTGCCGTATCAGCTTTTGGTAAACATCATCCTGCAATACACAGGGATGAAGCGACTCAAAAAGAAATCTGATCTTCAGTTCTGCCGTCTGTTTTGTCTTCAAATTAAATATGTTTGGTGTATCGGGTGAGCTGCTTACCGAATCTTACGTTTCGGCTACAAGGCTGTCGGGAAAAAGCTCAGGTAATTTTTATTATTATCCTAAGCAAACCCGGTCACTGCCGCTTCAAAGCGGAGGCTGATCACAAACAGAAGACCTCCTCTGTTAGGTAACAAAAACCTGCTTCATGCAATTAAGATGAATAATTTCATGGTTTTATAGTTTTCTGTTGAATGCCGTTTCCGGGCACATCCAATAATAGTAACTTCAGGCATTTCTTCCATACAGAATTTTAATCAAACAGATATTTTCTTTCATTTTCTATTCATATTAAAATAACGGTATCAGTTTTTTTTGATGAAGATATATGCCTATATACAAAGATAAACAAAAGTGTATGAAAAGAAGCTAAGACCTTTTTGTGTGAGCGACACAAACCAACTTCAGCGCCCCCCGGACATTTGGGATCTTTGGTGCTATATCATGTAGTCAGTTTTTTGTAAGGATGTTTGCACTAAATTCAAATGTGCATATTCGGCATGATTTATTTTTTAGCTTTCATTCTTTTTTTCGTCAAAACTGCAAGCCCCATTTTTATCTGCTTTTTGAAGCATGTGGTTGTATTAATATTTTGTGGGAATACTACTCCTGTACAACTATTTTAAAAATCTGATACTCTGTCCACTTTTTGCCGGATCACGGTCCGTGTTTGCTCCGTATTTGCTCCGTGTTTGGTCTGATGATGAGGGTGTTCACCTCCGCCGGGTTTTACCATTGTTCGGAGCTGCTTCAGACATGGGCGGGAGCAGAGCTGAAAGCAGGAGAAAAAACCGTGAAAAAGCAGCCCTGAAATGCTTCAGAAAAATAGGTCTCAGGTGCGAGTGGGATACCTTCAGCACATCGTGATACAGTCCTGCAAAACATCATTCCCATTTTTTAACCCGGAAGCAAATTGGCACCCCGGTCCGTACCATTCCCCTCTCACAACCGGACACAC
Source organism: Cyclonatronum sp. (assembly GCF_022565315.1). Classification (NCBI taxonomy): domain Bacteria; kingdom Pseudomonadati; phylum Balneolota; class Balneolia; order Balneolales; family Cyclonatronaceae; genus Cyclonatronum; species Cyclonatronum sp. The sequence continues at coordinate 4,746 of NZ_JAIUMX010000140.1, forward strand.
CCCGCCCCGCAAGTTTCAGGGGCTTTACATTAGCTCATAGTTATTCATAACACGCAGGCTTCGGATGTCCCCTTCCCGGGGGCACGCTTCTCGAGAGGGGATTCTGCCGCTACGAGGTTTTGAAAGGATTTCTTGCTTAAGACAAGGTTCCGATAGTGCGACCCTTCCGGGGTCGGGCATTGGCTACCCGGCCCCGGGCCGTCTGTTAAGTCACGTCTGTTAAAGAAAAGACCCCGGACGGGATCTCATGTTTATAGCTTGAAAGAGAGCCTGCACCATCGACCCCAGCGGGGTCACATCTTTCAGGGGAAGGAACAAGTCACAAGCATTCAACCATTTAAAGAAAAATCGGTTGCGAGTGGCACAATTTCAACGTATCGGCTTACAGCCCTGCAAAACATCATTTCCCATTTTTAGCCCGAATGCAAGTAAACGCCCCGGTCCGCATAAATCCCCTCTCGAGAGGTGATTTTGCCGCTACGGGGTTTTGAAAGGGTTTCTTACTTAAGGCAAGGTTCCGATGGTGCGACCCCTCCGGAGTCGAGATTTTGGGGGGATCGCTTATTGCTATAAACATGCGACCCCGTTGGGGTCGGGGTTCTGGTCGCATATTTCAGGGGCTATTTGGAGGCTCGCTGCCGGCCGTCTTTTCTGATTTTTATGCAGCCGGGGGGCTTACTCACGCCGTCCATTTTCGGAAATCGGGAAAAAAAAGTGTATTTGAGGGTCCGGATTTGAGTTCCTGAATCGGTCTCCGGTCTCATCTAACAACTATTTCAGGTGAATAAAAAACTTTTTTTCTGTTTCCCATCCGAGCACGAAAATAATTGAGGGTAAAACTGAGGGGAACCCGTCAGCAGGCGCTGAGAGGCGTTTGCTAAGCTCAAAACGTTCGTAAGTTATGGCTGTCAGACGGTCACACGGTGTGGCCGCTCCGGCAACAAAACCCTCAAAACAAGGAGCCAATGGCCACCTATAAACGAGGAATACTAGGCCGGTTTTCCGGCAAAGTCGGTACCGTAGTTGGTGCCACCTGGCGCGGCATCAGCGTAATGCGTGCCGTACCATCCGAAGTACGTAACCCGCGCACGCCTAAACAGCAGGCACAGCGCGAGCGCTTTCAGCTGATGTCCCGGCTGCTGCGCCTGACCCGGCCTTTTATTCAGGCCGGTTTTGAAATCCGCAGTTCCGATGCCTTCACGGCTGCCAACGCGATGATGTCGTACAATGTGCGGTTTGGTGTGAAAGGGGAATACCCCGGTCAGACACCCGACTGGCCCAACGTGCGCTTCGCAATGGGCAGCCTGCAGGGCACGGATGCCGGAGGCAGCAGCATCGGCTTTGATGCTGAAAGCAGTGAAGCTGTTTTTACCTGGGCTGACAACAGCGGGCAGAACAACGCCCTCAGCAGCGATCTTGCGATGCTGATGCTGTTCAACCCGGATAAAGAGCAGGCTGTATTTGACCTCGCTGCAGCAGCGCGGGAAGCGGGCACGGCCATGCTCCGCATCCCGCCTGCTTACGCCGGCGACACCCTTCACGCCTGGATCGCTTTCCGCAGGGCTGAAGACAGTGACGAGCGCATCAGTTCCGATTCCCTCTACCTGGGTACACTCAGCTTCGGCTCCAATAACAGCGGAAATGAAGGCAGCGGTGAAATCCCCGGTTCCGGAGAGAACGGAAACGATGACAGCGATGAAACCAGCGATACCGGCGACACCGGTAACTAAACCGCCATCAGTCGTCTGATCCTGGGCAGGGCAGGTGCTCACCCCCCTGCCCGTGTCCAGCAGGAAAGACGGCAGATGACTTAACCGAAACCCAACCGGCAGCCCGGTGCGCATTTCGCGCACCGGGCTTTGCCGTTTTATGATGATTGGGCTTATCGGAAACATACCGAAAAACGTACAGCGAAACCAGCGGGATGCGAGGAATGCCCCGGACGGCGGAGCCCACCACCACCGTCATCATATATTAGTTGAGCGGCAACGAGCAGCTGTTTTGGATAATAATCCTACAATCTTAACTTGTACGCAAACATGAAGGTGAAAGCGCGTTGGTACCCTGTTTTCTGTCATTGAGCTTCGAGCTCGTTCGGGATGAAACCAACGCGCTTAACTCCACTAAGCAAGAACAGTTCATAAGGCTTCGAGCCAGCATAAATGATGGATATGCTATATGGAGTCCTTCATGATTATTACCATAAATGAAAAATAACAATATTATGGATTTTTTCGGAGTTGATGTTTCAAAAGATACTCTTGATTTCTGCAAAGCGGGTCAAAAGAAAGTCAGAAAAGCAGATAACAAACCTGTAGGCTGGCAACAGCTCGCCAATGCAGTGCCCGCAGACAGTTGGGTGGTGATGGAAGCCACCGGTCCGTACTTTCTTGGTCTGGCTATCTTTCTGACTGACAGGGGTATTAAAGTTAGTGTAGTTAATCCGCTGATGATCAAAAACTACTGCAAAGCCAAGATGAGTCGGGTCAAGACTGATCAGGTTGATGCGCGTCTGATCGCCGATTATGCCCTAAAGATGCATGCAGATCTGCAGGTGTGGAAACCCAGACCGGTGAATGCGCGCACGATTCGGCAATTAAACACCGTTCGGGAGATGTTGGTCAAACAAATCAACCAGGTTGAAAATCAAAACCATGCATTCAGTCGTGATGAGCAGGCGTGTGAAACTGCCCTGAGGTTTAATGAGCAAAGTCTGACATCCATGCGTGATGTACTCAAAAAGGTTGAGAGGAAATTGGAAGAATTGGCCAAGATAGAATACGGCGATTTAATCAAAAGAATTTCCACTATTCCGGGGGTTGGCAAGGCTACTGCAATCCTGTTTTGTGTCTTAACAGACGGATTCAGTCGCTTTGACAGTCATCAGCAGCTGAGCACGTATATCGGGATTGCACCAAGTCCCTATCAGTCAGGTACAAGCGTAAAGGGCAAAGGTCATATAAGCAAAATGGGAGCTGGTTATGTGCGAAAACAACTGTATATGTGCGCCTACTCGGCGAGCCGCTATAACCCTGCATGTGGTAACCTGTATAAACGTTTAAGAAGTAAAGGAAAACCTCATAAACTTGCCCAGATAGCCGTTGCACATAAATTAGTCAGACAGGTGTTTGAAGTCGCCATGACCAATTCAGTTTATGATAAAAAAAAGGCGCTGGCCGCTTGACTTTTAATACAGTTCATCC
>NZ_JAIUMX010000141.1:0-7943 GCF_022565315.1 Cyclonatronum sp.
CACACGGTAATCAGCGCGGTCTGCCTTGTGCGTACGGCCGCTGACCCGGCAGCGGAGCCTGATCAGGTGCACGTTTTCTCGGAAGCTACGCAGGTTCGCTTCGGGGAACTTACCGACGGCGAAATAAGCCGCTACGTTGCCGGCGGCTCACCCATGGATAAAGCCGGGGCTTACGGCATACAGGATGATCTCGGCGCCCTGTTTGTTGCGCACATCACCGGCGATTATTATACTGTTGTGGGGTTTCCGATGCACCGGTTTTACACCGAGCTCCGGCATTTCGCGCCGGACTTCCTCCCTGAAACGCTCCGGCCCTGAAATTCCTTCATCATAAACCCACCCCCCTGCCGTTTGCAGCTACCGGGCAAGCCCATCTGCTTCCATCCGCACCAATTCCTCTTTTGCCACACCGATTTATGACCATGCGCATTTCCTCCCTGCTGCTTCTTTTTTCTCTTCTCATTCTTGATACTGCCCTTGCTCAGCAGCGCGGCGCGAGCTTCCAGCGGGCCAATCAGTTTTTCTCGCAGGGAGAATATGAACTCGCGGCTGACATGTACCGGGAGCTGCTGCAACAAAACCCGGAAAACATCCCGGTAATCGACCGGCTTGCCACAACACTTGTGCAGCTGCGCAACTATGAGGAAGCCATCGAGCTGCTCACGCGGTTCACGCTGCAAAACCCCGGTTTTCCCAACCTGTCGGTTAGGGTGGGTGAAATCTACCATATCAACGGTCAACGGGATGAAGCCCTGGGATGGTGGCGGAAAATTGTGGAACAAAACGAGCGCAACGTACAGGTGTACCGCCTTGTAGCCGAATCAATGGTGAGCCGCCGTGAGCACGAGCAGGCAGCCCTGCTCTACCTCGACGCCCGCAGGATACTCAACAACGATCAGATGTTCGGTTTCGACATCGCGCAGAATTTCACTGCTGCAGGTAAATATGAAGAAACCATGCGCGAATACAGCCATTTACTGAGCGTGAACCCGGGTTTCATCCACGCCATACAGCGGCAGATTGCCCGCTACGAAGATGCGTTTTTCCTGGATACCGGCATCATGGAATTTGAGGAAGCCTCCCACAGCCTGCGGCCCGGCAGCGACGAATGGGCCGCACACCGGCGCATGCTTATCTGGCTGTACAACGAGCGCGGACTGTACCGCCGCGCATTCACTACAGCGCAGGCGCTCGAAGACCGGCTGAGCGACAACAGCTTTCCCGTGTTTGAACTTGGCCGCCGGCTGATGAACCTCAACGAGTTTGAACTTGCCGAACAAGCCTTTCAGCGCTACAGCGGCAGCCCCTCCCACGAGCTTTTTGTGAATGCACGGCAGCAGCTCTCACAATTGTATATCAGGCGTGCCCGCTACCTGCTCAGCTACAATCTTGATTTCGACGACGAAGCCGCATCCCTCTATCAAAAAGCCTATACCCTGCTGAGTGAAATCCCCCGGGAAGCACCCCGATACCGCGGCATGAGCGAGGTTTACGCTTCCCTTGTGGAGCTTTCGCTGGATTACCTTCGTAGCCTTAACCGGGCCCTGGAATGGAACACGCGCTTCGACAGCGTAGCGAGCTCAGAGCGTGACCGCATCACAGCTGATTACCTGAGCGGGCGCATCAGCCTTTTTGAGCAGGATTTTGTACGGGCAAGGCTTGCACTCAGCCGGGCCAACCGCGCTGCAGGCACCGGCGAGATGGCCGAAAAAACGCGCTACTTTCTGAGCCTGAGTGATTTCTTCGCCGGCGACTATGAGTTTGCCCGCCTGCAGATGCGCTCGCTGCAGCGTCAGACCACCTCCTATTACGCCAACGATGCCCTGCGGCTGCGCGGGCTGCTTCAGGAAGGCATCGTTCGGGACAGCGTGAGCCCGCAGCTGCGCGACTACACCAAAGCCCTATTCGAGTACAACTCCGGTAATCAGGCGGCTTCGCTCGAAAGGCTGCTGCCCTTCATGGAGCTCGGCCCCGGCACTCCGCTTCAGACGGAAGCCCTGCTGCTTGCCGCGCATCAGCTCACGCACACAGCCCCGGATATCGCCTTCAGCCTGATTCACCGATTTATTGAATCGGGGCAGGCTTCTTCGCAGCGCGAACGCCTTTTCTGGGAGCGCGCCCGCCTTGCCGACGCCATCGCGCAGGCAGGCACAAACACCCGCGAAACCGGCGAAAGCCTGCGGCCGGTACTCAGCCGCTATCTTTCCCTCACAGCCGCCCTGCCGGACAGCCGCACCGGTCAGCTCATCAACGGCCTGTACACCATCAGCGACGCACTCGACCTGTCCCGCGCCGTTTTTTACTACGAAGAGCTCATCATCGAATTTCCGGCCGGCTTTTACGCACAAACTGCCCGGGAGCGCATCCGGGTGCTTCAGCGTGCAAGCTGAGCTAAACCAAGCTCATTCAATTTCCCTCAACCCACCGCAACACCTCCCCAACGTGCCATGAATTCCGTCTCCCTTTTCAAAAGCTTCCTTTTCACCATTGCTCTGCTGCTTTCCGGCAGCCAGGCCGCACAGGCGCAGTACGTGCTCATCCCCATGGATCAGTCGCAGACCAACCACCTGAAAGCCTACGGCATTGTTTACAATCAGATTTCTGAAGGGTACACCGCCAACTGGCTGCTGAACTACCGCGGCGGCAGTTTCCTGGCCCGCAATCAGGGTGAAATCGTGCGGAATGCGCGGCTGCGGAATGTCCGCATCGAGCAGATTACCGACGCGCAGGCGCAGCGCATCATCCGTGAGGTAGAAAGCAACAATTCCAACACCGCTTTGGTACCCCTGCAGGAGGCCCCGAGCATCGCGGTTTACTCCCCCTCACACATGCTCCCCTGGGATGACGCCGTAACCCTGGCCCTCACCTACGCCGAGGTGCCCTACGATGTAATCTACAACAGCGAAATTCTTGAAGGTGCCCTCAGCGAGTACGACTGGCTTCACCTCCATCATGAAGACTTCACCGGGCAGTACGGCAAATTCTGGGCTGCCTACCGGCACACGCCCTGGTATCAGCGGCAGGTGCGCGACCTTGAAGAGATGGCAGCGCGACATGGTTTCAGTAAGGTCAGCGATATGAAAACGGCGGTAGTACTCACTATCCGTGATTTTGTGGGCAACGGCGGCTTCATGTTTGCCATGTGCTCGGCCACGGACACCTTCGATATCGCCCTGGCTGCTGTTGAAGTAGATATTGTACCGCAGGAATTCGACGGCGACCCCGTTGATCCCAATGCCAATCAGCGGCTCGACTTCACGCAAACCCTGGCCTTTGAAAATTTCGAACTTACCTTCAACCCCGCTGAATACCGCCATGCCAACATCGACGTGCCCGTGCGTCTGGGTCAGCTCGATGAAGCGCTCGACTACTTTACCCTGTTTGAATTTTCGGCTAAATGGGACCCCGTGCCCAGCATGCTCACCCAAAACCACGTGAGCAGCATCAAAGGGTTTTACGGGCAAACGACTGCCTTTCGCATGGAAACCATCAAGAACAATGTGGTGGTTATGGCTCGTAACTCTGGCCGCGACGAAGCCAAGTACATTCACGGCAATTTCGGGGAAGGCTTCTGGACTTTCTACGGCGGTCACGACCCGGAAGACTACACCCACCGCGTAGGCGACCCGCCCACCGACCTCGACCTCTTCCCGAACAGCCCCGGCTACCGGCTGATTCTCAACAACATCCTTTTCCCGGCGGCTGAGCGGCAGGAGCTGAAAACCTCCCGCCCGGAAGCCGAAACCCGTACAGGGAAGCTGCTTTTTGCCGATGCCATGGAATTTGTGCGCATACAACAGGGGGGGAAAACCGACAAAACCCAAAGAGGCCGTGTGAGCGCTGCACAGACAAAACCGGAACTTTATTTTTGCCGGAAACAGTTATGAGGCCCCGTAAACATCCCCCTACAAATACACCAACCTAAAAACCTGATGGAACAGCAAACCCGCTTCACCGCAGCACCCAGCCGGAAATTCGATGATCTGTTACGGGTGATGCACATCCTCCGCAACAACTGCCCCTGGGACCGCAAGCAGACGCACGAATCGATCCGCGACCTGATGATTGAGGAGGTTTATGAAGCGATTGAAGCCATAGATGAAGGCGACATGGCCGAGCTGAAAAAAGAGCTGGGCGATATTTTGCTGCACGTGGTTTTTCATGCGGAAATGGCGCAGGAGTCGGCTTCTTTTGACATGGGTGATGTGATTTACGCCATACAAGACAAGCTCATCAGCCGGCATCCGCATGTGTTCGGGGATAATGATACCGTAGCGGGCGATTCAGAAGTGGTAAAGCAAAACTGGGAGAAGATCAAGCAGCGCGAACAAGGCCGGAAATCGGTGCTTCAGGGCGTTCCGGTACATTTGCCGGGATTGCTGCGTGCACAGCGCATGCAGGAAAAAGCCGGGGCCGTAGGCTTCGACTGGCAAACCTGGCCCGAAGCCTGGAAAAAGCTGGATGAGGAAATCAGCGAATTCAGAGAAGCCCTTGAAACGAACGACCGCGATGAACAGGAACGTGAATTCGGCGACCTGCTGTTTTCTATCGTGAATGTGGGCAGGCTTGCCGGGCTTGATGCCGAAAATGCGCTGCGAACCACCAACAACAAATTCCTCCGCCGCTTCAGTTATATCGAAGAAAGCCTTGCAAAAACGGGCCGGAAAACATCAGAGAGTACGCTTGAAGAAATGGATGCCCTATGGGAAGAAGCCAAACAAAAGCTCGGCTAATAGTTAGCGAATTTACGCTAATTTTTTGTATCTTCGGTTAATCATAGCCTGAACGGGGGTGGATGGGATCGCAGTCTGTTTTGTTCTGTTGTCTTGTCTTAATAACTGAAAAGCGCTTTCAGGCTGTGTAGCTGCAAATATAGTTTCGCCTGTAAGTCCGGCAGGCCTGTATGGCTGGCGGTGGTACCGCAATCAAATATGAAGCTTATAAATTTAAAACAACATTGCGGTTTACCATTCCGGAAAAAGCATCAGGCAACACCTAAGTATTATTATTATCAAAAACTTACTAAAATCATAATTACGGAGTACTTTATGGCGATTAACATTAACGATATCGACTTATCCCAATACCCTTACATGGATAAAGGGCTTGAAGGAATTGTAGCCTTCTCATCAAGAAAGAGTAAAATAGACGGCGCGAAAGGCGAGCTTTCCTATGCCGGTTACGATATTGACACCCTTGCACGCAACTCTACCTTTGAAGAAGTGTGCTTTCTGCTCTGGCACGAGCGTTTACCCAACAAGCAGGAACTCGACGAACTCAACGAACAGCTTACTGCCGAGCGCGATGTTCCTGAAACAGTGCTGAACTACATCCGCAGCGCGAACCCGAAGTCTGAGCCTATGGCCGTGCTTCGTACCGCAGTTTCCATGCTTGCCGACGACGATCCCGAAGTACTTGAAATGTCGCCCGAAGCAACCCTGCGCAAGTCCATTCGCCTGACTGCAAAAACACCGACCATTATCGCCGCTTTTGACCGCGCGCGCCACGGTAAGGAAATCGTAACCCCTTCCAAGAAGAACAGCATTGCCTACGACTTTCTGTACATGCTCAACGGCGAAGAGCCCGGCGAAAATGCAACCCGCACCATGGATGTACTGCTCATTACCCACGCTGAGCATGGCATGAACGCCTCTACCTTCACCTGCCGCTCTATCTGCGCTACCCTCGCTGATGTGCACGCAGCCGTTACCGGTGCAATGGGTTCGCTGAAAGGCCCGCTTCACGGGGGTGCCAACACCGCCGTAATGAACATGCTCAAGAGCCTCGATCCGGAAACAGATATCGTAGCTTTTGTTAAAGGCAAGCTCGAGCGCAAAGAAAAAATCATGGGCTTTGGCCACCGCGTGTACAAAACCTACGATCCCCGCGCCAAATTCCTGCGGCTGCTTGCCAAAGACCTCTCCAAAGAAGTGAATATGGAATACCTTTATGAGTGGTCAGAAACCATCGTAAAAATCATGAAAGAAGAGAAAAACATCGACCCCAACGTCGATTTCTTCTCTGCTACCGTTTACTATTCCATGGGTATCGAACCCGACCTGTACACTGCCATCTTCGCAATGGCACGCATGAGCGGCTGGACTGCCCACTACCTCGAGCAGCTGGGTAACAACCGCCTGATTCGTCCGCGCCTGCTTTACCTCGGCGAAACCGATCTGGAGTACATCCCGCTCGAAAGCCGTTCATAATCCCTCGCTGACGTTTAACACGGTAATTTACCTCCTGAGCCGCTCCGTCAACTGCTGACCGGGCGGCTCTTTTTTTAAAGCAAAGCTTTCGCAACCGTTTTGATTCACAAAAGTTTATTTAGGATTTTAGGCGCTATTTCATACTTTTGAGACCGGTTAACTAATCAAATTACTACTACTAAATACCATCCTGCTTTCTTTCCCGGCATGAAATCAATTATTGAGCCACAAAATAACATCCTTGAAAAATACCTGCGCTATGCGGCTGATACCGCTTTTGGCAAGAAGTACGATTTCAAAAACATAAAAAGCTATCAGGAATACAAGCAGGCCGTTCAGATCACAAGTTTTAAGGATTACGACCCCTATCGCGAGGCCATCAAGCGGGGCGAAGCGGACCTCATCTGGCCGGGTAAATCGAACAAATTTGCCATTTCAGCCGGCACAACGGGTGCCCCGAAAGATATCCCCCTGTTTCCTGACCGTGAGCGCAGCGACAAAATTTTCCTGCGGCGGGTAGCGCTCTCCTACATCCGGCGGCACCCGAATATTTTCAACATCTGGGGCAAGCAAATGAGCCTGCCCGGCACCATCGAGCGCGACCCGAATTACCCCGGCGTAATTTTCGGGGAAATCAGCGGTCACCTCGCCCTCATGGCGCCCTCACTGCTTTCGAAGATTCAGATTCTTGAGCCGGAAGAATCCGTGTGGATGACCTTCAAAGACAAGCTCGAAATCGCGGTTGAACGCGGGGTTAAGCACGATTTGCGGGTTCTCACCTCCCTGCCCTCCGTAATGCTCCGCTACTTTCAGCTCGTGCTCGACTACACCGGTAAGGATCACATCGGCGACATCTGGCCCAACCTCAAACTGCTGGTTTCCGGCGGCGAGCCGCTTCCTTCGTACAAAAATCACCTGCAGAAACTGTGTGAGGGCATGGACCTCCACTTCATCGAAAACTACGGGGCTTCGGAAGGCTACTTCGCCTTCAACACCGACCAAAGCCGCACCGACATGAAGCTGGTGGTGGATAACAATGTTTTTTATGAGTTTATCCCGAATCCGTCACAAAACCGGGATGAATTGTACCTGCAGGAAACCATTCCCGTTTGGGAAGTTGAAGCCGACCGGCCCTACGCTATGGTGGTTACGAGCAACTCGGGCCTGTGGCGCTACCTGCTCAACGACCTCATCATTTTCACCGATCTCGAGCAGCCGCGCATCCGCGTTGCAGGGCGCGCGAGCGATGTGCTCGATAACTACGGCGAAACCATCGAAGCCATTCACGTGCAGGAATGCCTCGAGCGGGTAACGGCCAAAACCGGCGGTATTTTCTCGAGCTGCACCGTTGGCGCGGTGCATCAGGATGCCAAGGCGAGCCCGCACCATGTGTGGTTTATCCGCTTTGCCGAGCGCCCCGCCGATATGGCGGCCTTCGCAAAAGCCGTAGATGAAGACCTGCGCCATACCAACCGCAGCTATCAGATCCGCCGCAACGGCGACGCCATCGGCTTCCCCGAATTTTTCGCCCTCACACAGGACGCCATCAGCGAATGGCAGGCCGAGCACATGAAAGTGAAAGCGCAGACCAAATTCCCGCGCATGATTCACGATCAGGAAAAATGCCTCAGCCTCATGAAGCGCTGCGAAAAGCTGGCGTAAGCAGAGGGAAATCGCCGGCCCCGCACTTATGCTGCGGGGCGGACATGCCTGATTTTCAAGCAAAAATGCAAG
>NZ_JAIUMX010000142.1:0-7918 GCF_022565315.1 Cyclonatronum sp.
AGGGCGTCGAGGCCGGTATCAAAGGTGCCGGATTTGGTGAAGATGTGCCACTCCGGGGCATCAGCCGGCGATTCCGGCCGGTAGCGCGCATCGAGCGCCGCTACCACGCACTGACTCCCGAAGCGCGCGGCCGATTCCGAAATCAGATCCGGATTCACCACAATGGCGCTGTTCAGCGATACCTTATCGGCCCCGGCTGCGAGCAGGTCCCCGATTTCATCCACGGCCTTGATGCCGCCGCCCACGGTAAAGGGGATGGTGATGTTCCGCGATATTTCGCGTACCAGCTCAATCAGGGTTTTGCGCTTTTCGTTGGTTGCGGTAATATCCAGAAACACAAGCTCATCGGCGCCTTCCTCGCTGTAGCGCACGGCGAGTTCTACCGGGTCGCCGGCGTCGCGCAGGCCCAGAAAGTTGACGCCCTTAACGGTGCGGCCGTTTTTGATATCGAGGCAGGGAATAATTCTTTTGGCAAGCATCAGGTGTTGGGGGGGGAATCGGTGGTGAAGAAAAACGGAACCGGGTGAGCTTCACGAAGCCAAATGAGGGCTTGTGCTTCGTCATCACCCTACAAAAAAAAGAAAACAGAAAATTGCGGATAGTGTCATAGTTCGGTTCGCAGCCAGCTTTTTTCGAGCAGCAGCACGCCGAGCAGCAGCAGCACGCCGGGCAGCAGAAACAGGGCGTAGCGGTCGCGCACATCAATGTAGAAATCTTCTTCAAACGAACTTGTTTCGAGCAGGTCAATTTCATTGTAAATCTGCTGCAGTTCTGCGGCATCGCGGGCGCGGAAGTAGCGGCCGCCGGTCATTTCGGCCATTTGGGTGAGCATGGGCTCATCAATTTCGATGGGAATGTTGATGTAGCGGCGCACGAGTACGGGGTCGGCTATGGGGTAGGGGGCTGAGCCTTCGCCGCTTGCGCCGATGGTGTACAAGCGCATGCCAAGGGAGCGCACGATTTGCGCAGACGTGAGCGGGTCAATTTCGCCGGCATTGTTTTCGCCGTCGGTGAGCAGCACGATCACCCGGCTTGCGGCATCGCTGTCGCGCAGCCGGTTGGCGGCCGTAGCCACGCCCATGCCGATGGCGGTGCCGTCGCGCACGATGCCGATATCGAGCAGGCCCAGCTGTGTCTGCACCAGGCGGTGATCCAGCGTTGGCGGCACAAGGGTGATGCTTTCCCGGGCAAAAACGACCACGCCGATGCGGTCGTTAGGCCGCTGACGCACAAAGTTCTGTGCCACATCTTTTACGGCAAGGAAGCGGTTCGGGCGGATGTCTTCGGCCAGCATGGAGGAGGAAATATCGATTACCAGCACGATATCGATGCCTTCAACGGTGCGGTCGATGCGCACGTTTTCCTGCTGCGGCCGCGCCAGAGATACGATAATGAGGGCCACGGCAACTACCTTCAGGATGCGGGCACCGAGCAGCAGCCTGCTGCGCAGACCGGTGCCGATTTCATCGAAGTGTTCGGTTCGGGTGAACACAAAGGCGGGCTTTTGCTTGCGCCATCGCCAGAAAAATTCGAGCCCCAGCCACAGCGGAATGAGTGCAAGGGCAAAAAGCCATTCGGGGTTAAGCCAGATCATCGGGTGCGTACCTCCCGCGTGTTTACGTGTTCCGTTACCCTGTACTTGCGTAAATGCTCCATCTCAAGCTGCTGAATAAGCCCTGAGTTCAGTTTCTTAAGCTGAGCAGCGGCTGCCCGCAGGGCTTCAAGATCAGTTTTGATGTCGTCTGTCTCCGGGGTGAATCCTGCAAATTTTACCATATCGGAGGTGTTGAGCAGCTGCGAACTGGTGTCGTAATGCGGCTGCGCAACTTTTCGCTGTTTCAGGCTGTTGAGCACTTCCCGGCTTGTTTGCTCAAGCGCCGGAAAGGCATAGATGCGCTCATAGTATTCGCGGAGCAAAAAGCTAAGGCGCAGGTACAGCTCTTCAGCAGCTATGCTGCCGGCGGCGAAGCCGCTCTCGAGTTCTGCTATGCCGCGCTCAAGACGCCGCAGCGGGTTGTCGAAAACGGGCGGCTCAGCTGGCGGGGCCGGCGGCGGCGGCGGGGGTTTTTTGAAATAACGGGTGTAAATGTGCCAGGCCGAAATGGCAGCGAGCATGGCGAGGAGGAATGCAAAAATGAGCCCCTGAATGCCGTAGGGGAATTCGAAGATGGGTTTCATCGGGCGGAGGTTATCCACCGGCTGCAGCACGCTGCGGAAACCGAAAGCGGTTGGGGGCACGGCAAGCAGCAGGGTGTCGCCGCCCTGAACCGCACGGATGGCAAGCTGATCGAGCAGCACATCATTCACCCCGAAAAACTGAAGCTCGTAGGTCGCGCTGCGGCTTCTGCGGCTGAGCTCTTTGTTTCGGATGAAGAATTCCCGGCCAAAAAACGTGCTGTCGGGGTAAAGCACGGTATCGTAGGTGCGCGCGGCTTCGAAATCGATACGGAACTCAAAAACCTCGCCCGGCCGCAGGCTGTCTGTTGAAGCCTGAACGCGGATATCCTGCCCGGCGGCGCTTCCGGTGAAAGCTGCAGCCCAAATGCCGGCAAGAAGTACGATGAAAATGCGCAGTGTCAAAAGCTTGAAAATTCGGTTTGGTCAGAATCGCCGGTGCCGCTGCTGAAACAGGGCCGACAAACGCTCAATATACGACTCATTGGTGTTGAGCATGGCATGATCCACGCGCATGCGCTGCAGGCGTTCGCTAAGCTGCTGCCGCTCGCGCACCCGGCGTTTTTCAAATGCCTGCCGCAGTTTCCGGTCAGAAGTATCAACGGTAATATAGCGGTTGGTTTCTGAGTCGAGGAAGGGAAGGAGTCCGGCGTTGGGCAGCTCGGTTTCGTAGTGATCGTCAACACACAGGCAGATCAGGTCGTGCCGCCGGTTCATTACTTTCAGGGCGGTCTCGTAGCCGGTATCCTGCAGGTCGCTGATCAGGGTGATGATGGTGCGCCGGGGCATGATGCGGCTCATGTAATCGAGAGCACGCTTTACGGAGGTGCCGGGATGCTTCGGCTGCGTGGTGTACAGCTCGCGGATAATTCGCAGCACGTGCAGCCGGCCCTTTCTCGGGGGGATGAATTTCTCTACATCGCCGGCAAACAGCAGCAGCCCGACCTTGTCGTTGTTCTTGATGGCGCTGAAGGCAAGCACGGCGGCGAGCTCGGTAGCGAGATCGAGCTTGCGCTGCGAGCGGCTTCCAAACAAACCGGAGGCCGAAACATCAGCGCAGATCATGAGCGTCTGCTCGCGCTCTTCTTCAAAAATCTTGATGTAGGGCTCATCGGCCCGGGCGGTCACGTTCCAGTCAATCAGCCGGATGTCATCGCCGTACTGATACGGGCGCACTTCCGAAAACGTCATCCCCCGGCCCTTAAACGCAGAGTGATATTCCCCCCCGAACAGGTTGTTCACCAGCCCCTTGGTCCGGATTTCCAGAAAACGCACTTTCTTGAGGATGTCGGTAGAAGTCATGCTTCAGTTTGTAACAGTGTTTTTGGGTATCGGGGGATGTGTTTCCGGGTGGTAATTTCGTGTTAAGGTCTGCTCGTAGTTTTGCGCCGCCGGCCGGGGTCCGGCCTGAACCGATTGCGGTGCCGGCTCCCGCTCCCGCAACCTGAACCGGCCACGAAAGTGTGAAGTGCGGATAAGGGCACTATTGAAAGCAAAGCACTTAAAATAAAGAACTGCCGCTTGGAATGAAGCCCCGTTTACAATTAAATAAGAAAAAGCTGCGGCATGCGGATGGTGCGCGATGATGGCACGCGGATTTAGCGGATGGGGCGGGATTTACGCGGATTTTTTTGGATTGACCGGGGACGGCAGACCGCAGACCGCGGCCCGAAGCCAAAAGCTAACAGCTAAAAGCCAAAAGCCCCCGTGTAAACCCGAAAGCCTGCCATTTGGGAAAGAGGCGACCGAAGCCCGGGCAGGGTGTGCGATACCTGCTTTTTTTTGGATGAACTTCTGTATCTTTCATACAACTGTTATATCCGTTTGCTGCGATAAAGCAATCCCTATTATTCACGCACATCCTTCGGGCTGTGAACCCTCCCCAAAACAAGATTATTACAGGAATTATCCATGCTTATTGGAGTACCCAAGGAAATCAAAACCCACGAAAACCGGGTAGCCCTGCTTCCCTCAGGCGTTACCGAGCTGCTCAAGCACGGGCATGAAGTTATTGTCGAGAAAGATGCCGGTCTTGGCAGTGGTTTCCCCGACGAGCTGTACGTGCAGGCTGGCGCCACCATCCTCGAATCCGCTGAGGATATCTGGGCAAAAGCCGAAATGATCATGAAGGTAAAGGAGCCTATTGAAGTTGAGTATCCCCGGATGCGCGACGGGCAGATTATCTTTACCTATTTCCACTTTGCGGCAAGTCAGGAGCTTACCGAAGCGGTGAAGCTTTCAGGTGCCGTCGCCATCGCCTACGAAACCGTTGAAAAACTCGACGGTTCCCTGCCGCTGCTCATCCCCATGAGCGAAGTTGCCGGCCGAATGGCCGCACAGGAAGGCGCCAAATATCTTGAACGCCCCACCGGCGGCCGCGGCGTGCTGCTCGGCGGCATCCCCGGCGTGAGGCCCGGTAACGTGATGGTGCTCGGCGGCGGAATCGTGGGTGTTAACGCAGCCCGCATGGCCGCCGGACTCGGCGCAAATGTTACCATCTACGACATCAGCCTGCCCAAGCTCCGCTACCTCGATGAAGTGCTGCCGGCCAACATCACAACGATGTTCTCATCCTACGCAAACATCCGCACCGACATCGCTCAGGCCGATCTTGTAATCGGCGCGGTGCTCATCCCCGGGGCCAAGGCTCCAAAACTTGTTACCCGCGACATGCTTTCGCTCATGAAGCCCGGCGCGGTTCTCGTTGACGTAGCCATCGATCAGGGCGGCTGTTTCGAGACCTCCAAGGCGACTACACACGAGCACCCGACCTACGTGGTTGACGGCGTTGTGCATTACTGCGTGGCCAACATGCCCGGCGCGGTGCCCTACACCTCAACCATCGGCCTCACCAACGTAACCCTTCCGTATGCGGTGCAGCTTGCCAACAAGGGCTGGATCAAAGCCATCCGCGAAAACCGCGAACTCGAGTACGGCCTTAATATCGCCAACGGTAAAATCGTGTACCGCGACGTAGCCGAAGCCTTCGATATGGAATGGACCCCGCTCACCAAGTTCCTCTCCTCGCTCAGCTGAGCCGGCAAGACGGCAAGGCACCATGGCTGTCAAATTTCAGAAAGACAATCTCCCCCGCCGGAGGTTGTCTTTTTTTTAGGGTAAACTTCGTGCGCATCACTGTCTTTCGTGATATTTAACGCTCCGTGCCCTACTCGGAATGCCGTGCTTTTGGGGCAGGGGGGTACCGGCCGGCTTCGTACCTCAGGCGAAAAGCAAGGGGCAAGCCGTAGGGCTGTGAGCTCAGAACGAGCAACCGGCACAGTGATACGCACGGAGTCCGCCCCAAAAAAAAACGGGCTGCTGTAACACGGATACCCGCTCACCGACTGTTGGGCTAAAAACCGGCATTCCAAAAAAAAGCCCTGCGGGTGAATCCGCAGGGCTTGGTGTTCAGGCTCAATTTTATTTCGGTAAGCTGATAAAGGGATCAGCCGAGCAGGGCTTTCATGGTTTCGCCGATTACGGCCGGGCTCTCACAAACGGTGATGCCGGCTGCGGTAAGGGCCGCCATTTTTTCCTGAGCGGTGCCTTTGCCGCCGGAAACGATCGCTCCGGCGTGACCCATACGGCGGCCCGGAGGCGCGGTACGGCCCGCGATGAAGGCAACTACGGGCTTCTTCACATGCTCTTTAATGTAAGCTGCCGCGTCTTCTTCATCGGTTCCGCCGATCTCACCAATCAGGATGATCGCTTCGGTATCGGGATCTTCGTTGAAGAGCTTCACAGCGTCTTTGTGTTTGGTTCCGATAACCGGGTCGCCGCCGATACCGATGGCCGTTGACTGACCCAGCCCGACTTTCGTGAGCTGATCAACGGCTTCGTAGGTAAGCGTGCCGGAGCGGGAAATAACGCCGATGGAGCCCGGCGAGAAAATCATACCCGGCATAATGCCGATTTTGGCTTCACCCGGTGTAATAACGCCGGGACAGTTCGGGCCGATCAGCCGTGCGCCGCAGCGGTCAACAACGGCTTTGGCCGCAATCATATCCTTAACGGGAATTCCTTCGGTAATGCAAATAATAACGTCGATGCCTGCAAGGGCGGATTCAATAATAGCGTCGCCTGCAAAGGCGGGCGGTACAAAAATAACAGAAGTATTGGCGCCCTCATTGGCAACTGAATCAGCCACGGTATTGAATACCGGGCGGTCAAGATGCTTGTCGCCGCCTTTTCCGGGGGTTACCCCGCCGATAACATTGGTGCCGTAAGCAATCATCTGCTCAGCATGGAAGGTACCTTCTTTACCGGTAAACCCCTGTACTACCAATCTTGTATTTTTTCCAACTAATACGCTCATTCGCGTGACTGTTTTAATACATATTTCAGTTAATTTTGGCAACTGAATATACGGTCATGCCAAAGAATAGACAACCTGTAAAGCGCTTTTTCGGCTTTTAGGCGCAAGCTGTTCAGCAACAGAAACCGGGTATATCATCAATTTACCTTAAACCAAGTGTGACCCGATACAATGGATGATTCCCTTTTAACCCGCATTGCGGATGAAATAGCTGAAAAAGGTTGGAGTATTACCGACCATTTTTTGCCGGATATGCTGCTCCGAACCCTCGTAACCGAAGCCGAAACCATCTGGGATTCCGGCGAATTTTCGCGGGCCGGTATCGGTGCCGGCAGTAACCTCGCGCTGAGGCCCGAGATCAGATCAGACCGAGTTCACTGGCTCGAACCGGGCCGCCTTACCCCGGCTCAGCAGCAGTACTGGGATACGATCGATACCTTGCGCGAAACCCTAAACCGGACCCTATTCCTCAGTGCACGCAGTTTTGAAGCCCATCTTGCCGTGTACCCGCCCGGCAGTTTTTATAAAAAGCACCTCGATCAGCACGCAGAAGTGCAACACAGGCTAATTTCTTGTATTTTATACCTGAATGAGGGCTGGGTTGAAACGGATGGCGGTTACCTGCGCATCTATCATCAGTCTGATGAATCCGGTTTTACGGATGTGCTTCCGCTTTGGGGGCGTTTCGCCTGCTTCAGAAGCGATCTTATTTTTCATGAAGTACTGCCCGGAACACGCGAGCGATTCAGCCTTACCGGCTGGCTGAGGCGTGAAGCGTTGTTCTGAAAGCAGTTTGAGGATATTTCCTCCTATTCTTCAAAATATCCGGTGGGCCGGGTTTGCAATACACCGGCCCTTTTTATTTCTGAGTGATGGTGTTATTGATTATGATAGATCAGCAATTTTCCGGTGCATACTTTTGCTCTGTATTCAGGAGTAAGCGATGAGTGCATCCTTACAGGTTATTTCAAAACGGGATTTGATTCTTGATGCCGCCGAAAAACTCTTCGCGGAGTCCGGCTTCAACGGCACTACAACCAGGGCCATTGCCAAAAAAGCGGGTGTGAACATCGCCATGCTTTCCTATTACTTCGGCAGCAAAGAGCAGCTGCTTCATGCCGTAATTGAACGTTTTTCCGAAGACCTGGGCTCGGTTTTCGATCAGATTGAAAAACAAACTTCCGATCCCGTTGAGCGCATGATCCGGTGGATGGAAGCTTATGTGGAGTACATTTTTGAGAACCCCAACCATGCGCGCATTGTGTACCGGCATGTTTCAGTTTCCAAAAATCAGGATGACATCGCTAAACTCGTTTTCGAGTTCAATAAAATCCGGAACATCGTACTTAAAGTAATCGAGGACGGCATAGAAGCCGGTCTTTTTCACCGGGTTGACCCGCAGCTCGCCATCACCATTCTGATTGCGCC